>CAYTIV010000008.1:13370-28505 GCA_964437895.1 uncultured Methylotenera sp. | reverse complement strand
CCCGCTTTAAACACTGGGGTTCACGCCTGTTTTACCGCATGATGAGTGCCAGCACCCACGTCGAAATTCCGCGTGATGCGGGAGATTTCCGCTTGATGAATCGTCGCGTGGTCGATGCCTTGTGTGCCTTGCCTGAACGCAACCGCTTCATGAAAGGCATTTATGCCTGGGTGGGCTATACATCGATTGGGATTCCCTACACCCCTTTGCCGCGATTGCATGGTGAGAGTGCCTACTCTAAGCTCAAACTGATTGCGCTGGCTTGGACCGGCATCACCAGCTTTTCTGTGTTGCCCTTGCGCCTCGCCAGCCTGACCGGGGTCACCTTGGCACTGCTGGCCTTTGCCTATGGTGCGGTCGTGGTGGTCGATGCCTTGTTCTTTCACGAATCCGTCCCCGGCTGGCCAACCGTGGTTGCCAGCATGATGTTCTTTGCCGGCGTACAACTGCTGTTCATCGGCATTTTGGGCGAATACCTGGCCCGGGTGTATGACGAAGTCAAAGGGCGTCCACCTTACATCGTGGCCGAAGTCATTGCACCACAAATGCCTGCTGAGTGAGGCAGGCATGCGTGCCTCCGTTCTCGGATTTGTCAGCGTAGGGGCTCTAGCCGCTGCCGTCCATTATGTGGTCGCCCTGCTAACCCATGCCTGGGGTCTACCGCCAGCCCAAGCCAACTGGCTGGGGTTTCTGTGTGCGTTCCCGGTCAGTTATCTAGGCCATAGACACTGGTCATTTCGCGGGTCGCAGGCCAGTCATCTCAGCGCATTTCTCAAATTTCTGACCGTGGCCCTGCTGGGATTTTTTGGCAATCAGGCCTTGCTCTGGCTGGGGCTTCACTATACCCCCTTGCCGTTCTGGTGTGTGTTGGGTGGGGTGATGGTCATGGTCGCCGCCAGCACTTGGCTACTGAGCCGCTTCTGGGCCTTTCAGCATCATGAGGAGCGCGCATGACGGCACTGATTATCTGCGCCGACGATTACGGCCAATCGCCTGCGATTGATGCGGCCATTCTGGCACTGATTACGCGTGGGGTGCTCACGGCAACCTCCTGCATGACATTGAGCCCGACCTGGGCTAGCAGCGCCGCGCAACTGAGCGCAGAGATCCGCGCGCAAGCAGATATCGGGCTGCATCTCGACTTTACCCAGTTTTCACACAGTCTGCGGGCCGCACACCCGCTGCTGGTGTTGCGTAGCCTAACCGGATGCCTCAACCTCCAAGCCGTGGACGACAATATCCGTCAGCAGCTGGATGCGTTCGAACAGGCCTTGCATACTGCGCCAGACTATATAGATGGGCATTTGCATGTCCATCAATTACCGGTGATCCGCACCCGGCTGATACAGCAACTGAGCCAGCGTTACGGCCACCTCCCTCCCGCGCAGCGGCCATGGATACGTATCTCCAGCCCGCCAGCGGGCAGCGGGTTCAAGGCGCGCATGATCCACTGGCTGGGCGCACAGGCGCTGCACACACTGGCGACTGCTGCCGGTTTTCGCTGCTCACCTGTGCTGCTCGGGGTATATGATTTTCAGGGGGATGCCGCCACCTATCAATCGCACTGGATACACTGGACTAGGCAACTCAAACAGCTGCCGCCAGCCCCAGCGGGCAGCGTACCCCCGGTACTGATGTGTCACCCGGCGCGACCTACACAAGAGATCGACGCCGATGATCCGATCGCCATCGCCCGCATGATTGAGTGGCAAGTCATGCACTCGGCTGACTTTTCCGCCTGGTTATCCATCGCCGGGATTGTGCCGGTCAAAGGTCAAGCGTGCCTCTAATGAGTAATTGGCTCCGCGAAGCACCCACCTGGCAGCGCTTGCTCGCCGCCTGTGGTTTGGGGGCGCTCACCGTGTTCGGATTTGCGCCGTTTGGGCTATTCTGGCTGCCCTGGCTGACGCTGGCCGGATTACTGGCGCTATGGCAGCAGGCCCCCTCGCCCGCACACACCTTTAAACTGGGCCTGGCTTTTGGTCTCGGCCTGTATGGCTTTGGCATCTACTGGATCTATATCAGCCTGCACACCTTTGGCGGCATGCCCGCCTGGTTCGCCGCCTTTTGCAGCTTTTGCCTATGTGCTTTCATGGCACTGTTTCCAGCCTTGGCCGGGCTGCTGGCCAAACGGCTAGGTCATATTATGTGGTCCGCGCCACTGTTGTGGGCGCTGTCAGACTGGGTGCGCAGCTGGATTTTCACTGGTTTTCCGTGGCTGACCCTAGGCTACAGCCAGGCGCCAGACAGTCCGCTGGCAGGTTTTCTGCCTGTGGTCGGGGTGTATGGTGTCTCGGCATTGCTGATGCTGCTCTCCGCCAGCCTGCTGGCCCTGACGCCACCACGCGGTAAAGCGTCACTGTGGCTATTGGCGGGCTTGCTATTGGGTGGCAGCCTGCTGACCCGTGTGCCTTGGGTGACCCCAGCGGGCGCGCCGGTGACGGTAGGCCTGTTGCAGGGTAATATCAGTCAGAGCATCAAATGGTCGCCTGAGCAGGCCGAGCGCACCTTGCAGCAATACCTGCAGATGGTTCGCCAAACGCAGGCCACCCTGATCGTACTACCGGAGACCGCCTTGCCAGTGCTGGTCGATCAGCTTGACCCTCGTTATCTGGAAGCCCTGGCGCAACACGCCCGCGACCAACAAGGCGATGTGCTGCTTGGCGTGGTTGAAACACGCGGCGATGCCTACTTTAACAGTGCATTGAGCCTGGGCACCGCCCCGCGCCAAACCTATGCCAAAAGCCATTTGGTACCGTTTGGGGAATATATTCCGCTCAAAAGCGTGTTTGGCTGGATTTATCGTGACTGGCTGCATATGCCACTGAGTGACCTCTCACGCGGCACTTCACGCGCCCCGTTACACATCGCCGGACAAAAAATCGGCGTGAACATCTGCTATGAGGATGTATTTGGTGAGGAGATTGCCCAGCAGTTGCCGCAAGCCGAACTGTTGGTCAACCTGAGCAATGACGCCTGGTATGGGCAGTCTTTTGCGGCTGACCAGCACATGCAGTTTAGTCAAGTGCGCGCCATTGAAACCGGGCGCATGGTTCTGCGCAGCACCAATACCGGCGCCACCGCCATCATCGACCACCAAGGGCATGTCTTGCAGCATGCGCCGCACGATCAAGCGACCATTGTGCAGGGCGAAGCGCGCAGTTACCGTGGAACCACCCCTTATGTGCGCTGGGGTAACTGGGCGTTTTTGCTGCTCAGCGCGGCCGGCCTGCTCTGCATCGCCTACCGACGTTAAGCGCGTCCGGAGACGGGGAATATACCTCGTCAACCACACTAACTCTGGTCAACCACACTAGCCCTCGTCGACCACACGCCCGCGGTGCTGCTTGACCACACTGCGCTGCATCTTGCCTGCGACCCGCCGCTTGCGGGAGGCCAACGTTGGCCGAGTCGCATGGCGCACCGCATGGACATGGCTGGCCGCATCAACAATCGCTTGCAAGCGCGCAATGGCATCGCGCCGGTTGGCCTCCTGCGTACGATATTGTTGCGCCTTGATCACTAACACGCCATCGGCCGTCACACGCTGATCACGGCTGTGACACAGGCGTGCCTTGATGGCAGCACTCAAACTGGATGCGTGAATATCAAAACGGAGATGAATGGCAGAGGCGACTTTGTTGACATTTTGACCACCCGCACCCTGCGCACGGATGGCGGTCAGCGTGTACTCATGCGCGGCCACGGTTGGCATGGCTAGGGACCGGTACTGGCAGTATCAAGGGTCATCGTGGTGAAAAAATCCTCGACGTCCTGTGGCACGCGGGTGCGCCTAAACGGCGGCAAACTTTGCCAGATGCGGCGACCATACGGCTTATCGACCAGACGAGGGTCGCAAATCATCAGCACGCCCACATCCTGTTCATCACGAATCAGTCGCCCGGCCCCTTGCTTGAGGGTAATGACCGCATAAGGCAATTGATACTCCATAAAGGCATTCTTGCCCTCGGTATTCATTTTCTCAATGCGGGCGGACAGCACAGGGTCATCGGGCGGAGCAAACGGCAGCTTGTCGATAATGACGCAGGACAACGCTTCGCCGCGCACGTCTACGCCCTCCCAAAAGCTCTGCGAACCGACCAGCACCGCATTACCATGCGCCCGAAAGCGATCGAGCAGCTCGGTACGGTTGCTCTCACCCTGCATGAGCAGCGGGTAAGCCAAGCCTTGCTCTTCAAACGCCTGCTTAAGCAAGGCATGCACCTCGCGCATGGCTTTGAGCGAGGTGCACAACACAAACGCGCGACCACGGCTGGCGCGCAACACCGGCACACTGACGGCCGCCACAGCGGCGGTGTAGGCACTGCTATTCGGCTCGGGCATGCCGGTCGGTACATAGAGCAACGCTTGCTGACCATAGTCAAACGGACTTTGCCAATGTCGGGTCTGTGCGGACAGCAGCCCCATCTGCCCCTGATAGTGGCTGAAATCACTTTTGACGGCCAGTGTCGCAGACGTGAAAATCCAGGCGCGCGGTTGGGCATTGAGCTGTTTGCCAAAACCATCGGCCACACTGAGCGGCGTCGCATGTAACTGCACGCTCTGGCTGAACACCTCGACCCAGCGTACCAGATTAGCGTGGTTGCCTTTGAGCCAGGCTTCCAGCAAAGCCAGTAGTGCTTCACCGCGTTGCCAGCATTTTTCGAGCAGCGGATCACGCCCGGCCTGTGTTTCCAGCACGGCCGTCAACGCGGCCAAGGTTTCCAGCATGCGCTGGAAGGCGGTTTCAAAGTTTTTCAGGCCCAGGGCTTTTTGCACCGGCATGCGTGCACCTTCAAACTGAAATACCAGCCTAAAGTCGCGGCAGGCCTTTTCCAACGGCGGCACGGCCTCACTCAGCGCCACGCAATCTTTAGCCAGCGTCAGATAGGCCATCTGGCTATCGCGCGCCAAATCCATCAGTTGCGAGGTCGAGATATCCTCGCCAAAAAACAAACCGGCCACCTCCGGCAATTGATGGGCCTCATCAAACACCACCGTATTGGCACTGGGCAACAATTCAGCCACACCCTCATCGCGCAACATCACATCGGCAAAAAACAGGTGGTGATTGACGACGACGACATCTGCGGCCAGCGCCTGCTTGCGCGCTTCCATCACAAAACATTGTTTATAAAACTGGCAATCCTGCCCGACGCAATTGTCGCGGGTGGACGTCACTTGCTGCCACACCGTCGCCTGTTCCGGCACCTCAACCAGCTCGGCTTTATCGCCACTCTGGCTGTGCTCGGCAAAGCTCTGCAAAATGGGAATGTACTGCGCATCTTCGCGCGACTGAAAGCGACCTTCCTGGCTGGCGCGCTGCAGGTGGTAATGGCAGATATAGTTGGCACGCCCTTTGAGCATGGCCACCGAAACCGGCACCTTCAAGGCTTCGCGCACGGCAGGCAGGTCACGCTGATAGAGTTGGTCCTGCAGTGTTTTGGTGCCGGTAGAGACAATCACCTTGCCTCCGGACAGCAATGCCGGCACCAGATAAGCGTAGGTCTTGCCAGTACCGGTGCCTGCTTCGGCCACCAACTGTTGCTGTTGCTCAATGGCCTCGGCAATCGCCTGCGCCATCTCACGCTGCTGCGGACGGCTGCGGAAATTGGGCATGGCTTGCGCCAAAGCGCCATTCTCTGAAAAAGCGATGCTGACTTGCTGCGGTAAAGACATGCGCTAATTATCCCACGAGCGTCTGCAAAACTGGCAGGTTTTTCATGCACCCCCCCTATGTTCACGAAGAGCCGCGGAAGGCAAAAACTTGCGCCCGACCGCAATTTATGGCATGGTTGAGGGTATTGCCCTTCAGGCATTTTCTCCAGACAACTTTTCCAAGCCATTGATTGTGATCAATAAATCATTCATCCGGCTGGCTGCTTTAATGGTCAGCATGCTGCTTTGCCAGTGCAAAAGCGTCGCCGCACCCGGCGATGACAAGCGCTGGCAAAACGCGTATAGCTATACGCAAGAGCAAGTGATGGAAAGCCAGTCTGGCATTTCTGGCAGCTGGTCAGAAAAAGTCGAAGAGATCATGATCCGTGCCCTGAGTCTGACTGGCGTGGACTACAAGTACGGTGGTCGCTCACCGGAAACCGGGTTCGATTGCAGCGGCTTTGTACAATATGTATTCAAGCATGCCGCCCAGATTTCTCTGCCCCCTTCCGCCCGGACCATCAGTGAAATGGGCAATGCGGTTAAACGCGAAGACCTGCAACCTGGCGACTTGGTGTTTTTCAATACATTGAAATCCGCGTTTTCCCACGTCGGCATTTATGTCGGCAACAATCAGTTTATCCACGCCCCCAGAGCCGGCGCCAAAGTACGTCTCGAAAACATGGACGAGCGCTACTGGAGCACCCGTTACAACGGGGCCAAACGACTCGAAGTCGAAGCTACAAAATAATGACGGCGCTTCTCAGCGCCTGCCACAAAACCCTACTCCCCCAGCCCCTGCACCGGGGTATCACTGTGACCCAGCGAACGCTCGGGATCAATGCGGTCTCGAATCATTTGCTTGAGCTCTTTGGACTCAGGAAAGCGCCCAGCCGCCTTGCGTGAAAAGATCACCTCGCCATCACAACGCACCTCCAGTATGCCGCCAGTGCCGGGCACCAGACTGACTGACTGCAAGTCTGTGTCAAACGTCGTTAATAACTCCTGTGCAAGCCAGGCGGCCCTCAACAGCCAACGGCACTGTGTACAAAACTCGATTTCTACGATAGGCTTTTGCATATGACACTCTCAAACATTTATTTGCGTGCAGAGTATAGTCAATTTTATTGAAATAGCGGAAAATGAACTTAACTGTGTTCTGTCCACTCTCTGCAAACAGGCTGTTATTCACTGTTGCATCTTGACACTAAACTAACAGTCACATTCTTCGCTTAACTGATCACACAAGGCATGGTATGCGTTCCAAATTAGAAAAATTCAGCTTGCTGGGTGCAGGCGTGTTTGTAGGTATTCTGGTGAGTATCAATATCTCTGCTTGGGCAGACAGAACCACCATGTCACAACTGCCCATTGATGAACTGCGTGTATTTGCCGAAGTATTCGCCAAAGTCAAATCCGATTACGTAGAACCCGTAGAAGACAAAAAACTCATCAACGAAGCCTTGTCCGGCATGTTGCAAGGTCTGGATCCGCACTCCACCTTTATGGACGCCGACGCTTACAAAGAGCTGCAAGCAGGCACACAGGGCGAGTTTGGTGGCCTAGGCATCGAAGTGGCGATGGAAGATGGTTTGGTCAAAGTAGTCACCCCGATCGAAGACAGCCCAGCCTACAAAGCAGGCCTCAAGTCCGGCGACCTCATCATGAAACTGGATGACGCACAGGTGCGTGGCATGACCTTGAACGACGCTGTCAAACGCATGCGCGGCACTCCTGACACCAAGATCGTGCTGACCGTGATCCGCAAAGGCGAGGACAAACCGCTGACTTTTACGCTGACCCGCGCCGTCATCAAGTCACAAAGCGTGAAAAACAAATGGATAGAGCAGGATTATGGCTATGTCCGCATCACCCAGTTCCAAGAGCGTACGGGTGAAGATCTGGCCAAGGCCCTGAAGAATCTGCGTGCCGAAAACAAGTCACCACTGAAAGGGCTGGTGCTGGATTTGCGTAACAACCCGGGCGGTCTGCTGGATGCAGCGGTAGGCGTGTCTGCGGCATTTCTGCCCAAAGATGATCTGGTGGTGTACACAGAAGGTCGCGTGGTGGATTCCAAAATGAAATTGAATGCCACCCCCATGGATTACGCGCGCCGTGGCCGTTCTGACTACCTGAAAGACCTGCCAGAGGAGTTTAAGTCGCTGCCGGTGGTGGTATTAATCAATGCAGGCTCTGCTTCAGCTTCTGAAATTGTGGCCGGCGCGCTGCAGGATCACAAACGCGCCACCATCATGGGCATACAGAGCTTTGGTAAAGGCTCGGTACAAACCATTTTGCCTATGAACAATGGCAGCGCAATCAAGCTGACCACCGCCCGCTACTTCACGCCTAACGGCCGCTCGATTCAGGCCAAAGGTATTGTACCGGACGTGATCGTGGACGATGGTTCCGACCCTAGCCTCAGCCTGCATGAAGCAGACCTGAAGCGTCACCTGTCCAACCCGACAGACGCTAAAGGCGCTGCAGAGGCTAAGACTGTGGACGAAGCCAAGTCCAAGGCAGCGGCTGACAAGCTGAAAGAAGAAAAACACGCTGAAGCACGCGGCCCAATCGAACCGGCCAGCAAGGACGACTTTCAGTTTGTGCAAGCGATGAACCTGCTCAAGGGCATGCCGGTACAGAAATCTCCCGAGCCTGCCAAAGTAAGCGCAGCTAAACCTTAAGCGTTCCCCCTTGGCGGCCACGCGGCTCGCCAAGGATTTAACAGGATACTGACATGACACTGCCGACACTGACACTGGACAAAGCCATTGCCGTGATGGACATGGGATTGCGCACGGTATTCAGCCCGGCCACCCCCAGTCGTCCTTATCCGGCTAGCGACACGTCAGCCGATGCCACAATGCGTGCAGAAGACCGCAAACATGCCGCCGCACTGATGCGCATTAACCATGTCGGCGAAGTCTGTGCACAAGCCCTTTATTGCGGTCAGGCGCTGGTTTCACGCGACCCCGCCAATGTCGAGGCCCTTAAACAGGCCTCCCGTGATGAGGTAGATCACCTGGCATGGTGTGAACAGCGCATTACTGAACTGGGCGGCCGTAAGAGCCTGCTCAACCCACTGTGGTTTGGTGCCAGTTTTGGCCTAGGTGTCACCGCCGGCCTGTTGGGCGACAAATGGAATCTGGGCTTTCTGGCAGAAACCGAACATCAGGTCTCTGCCCATCTGCAAAGCCACTTGCAGATTCTGCCCACCCATGACCAAGCCTCGCGCGCCATTGTGTCGCAGATGAAGATAGATGAAGAGCAGCACGCACACACCGCTGAACACCTGGGCGGCGCCGCGCTGCCTGCCCCGGTAAAGCTGGCCATGCGGCTCGCCTCAAAAGTGATGACGCGCACCGCTTATCGCTTGTAAGATTTGTAGTAACCTAGAGTCAACCATGCAAAAATTTAGTGACAACCTTCTCTCCCTTGACAGTGCAGACCATGTGAAACGCATTGAGCTGTACGATGCCAACAATCAGGCCGCCGGCGTGATTGAGAACAAACCTGGCACACAGGGCTCCATCAAGGTGTATCACCATCTGTTCAAGGTATTTGGTGAGATTAATACGGATGCGGCTGTAGAAGGCTTGGCGCTGTATGCCGAGCATACTGAAGATGCCGAAGACCACCCGGGCAAACACCCCAACATCGACCGCTTACTCAACGTGCTGGATAAAGAGCAAACCCTGTCGATGAAAGTGATTACGGATTAGTCCCGCACTTCAGGCTTTGCCACCGAATAAAAAAGCCTCCGACAACGGAGGCTTTTTTACATCACAACATCTATCTCTAGGTCTTATCGCTAGGCCTTATCAAAAGACCTTCTACATCACGATGCCTGCAGATGGCGCATGATGGGTGGGTGATAAATAAACTCCAGCAGATGGCCTACACTGTCCAGACAGTAGAACCCGCGTGAACCGTCACGATGGCTTTTGGGCGCCTCCGTGATGCGCACGCCGTGCGCCACCATATGCGCATACCAGTCATCGACCGCGGCCTCGTCAGTTAGCACAAAGCCAATATGATCTAGGCGCTGTAAAGGGTCGGCTGCGTAGTCTACGCGATGCAAGGCAAACACATCGCCGTGATTGGTCAGATAAATGTTATCGGCATCCGGTTGCCACTCAACCTGCATCCCGACCACACGGGTATAAAAGTCAATGGCTGACTCTAGGTCCTTGATGAACAAAGCCACATGCCGAATGCCTACCATGCCCTTGGGAATCTGCATCTCAGTCACCCTTACTCAAAGCTAGGCGCTTTGACTTCAAAATCATGGGTAATCTCGCACGCCTTCTGCAGCATGATACTGGCCGAGCAGTATTTTTCGGCAGAGAGCTTCACCGCACGCTCGACTTGTACCGGATTGAGGTTTTCACCCGTTACCACAAAGTGCACATGAACGCGGGTAAACACTTTGGGAATAGTATCGGCACGCTCGGCGCGAATCTCAGCCACGCAGTCCACGATGGGCTGGCGAGCTTTTTTCAGAATCGTCACCACATCGAACGAGGTGCAGGCGCCCATGCCGATCAGTAGCATTTCCATCGGGCGCATGCCGATATTACGCCCGCCGTTTTCGGGCGCGCCATCGAGCACCACCGCATGGCCGGTCTCAGACTCACCGACAAAGCTGACACCATCAATCCATTTTACTTGGACTTGCATGAAGAGTTTCCCATCATTAAATTCAAATTAAAGCGCTACCAAGACGTGAGAGTTATTTCACGCCCAGCAATTCAACATCAAACACCAGTGCCGCGTTGGGTGGAATCACGCCACCCGCACCACGGGCGCCATAGCCCATATCAGAAGGAATGATCAGAGTGCGCTTGCCGCCCACTTTCATGCCCTGCACACCGGTATCCCAGCCCTCAATCACTTGCGCACCGCCCAAAAAGAAGTTGAACGGGCTGTTGCGATCTAGGCTGCTGTCGAACTTTTTGCCTTTATGGTCTTCTTTGCTGGCATCGTATAGCCAACCGGTGTAATGCACGGTCACATTAAAGCCGACTTCGGCCTCACGGCCGGTGCCGACAACGGTATCAATCTTTTGCAATTCAGTGACATTGGCAGACATGGCTGCGGTTTCCTTTGTTTTTTCAGTATTGGATTGCGCTTGGCAACCGGTGATGGTCAGCAGCATCAACATGCTCAGACCCAGAGATTTCATTCCAGATTTCATTGATTACTCCCAAAAAACGTGCGTATTTTACGCGCTTTTGACGATATATTCCCAGAGACTGCCTAACGACCTTCAATCAGCGTCTTCAACAGGCTGTCCTGCACGGCGCGCAAGGCCGCGGCATGCGGGTGATTGGCGATCATGACCAGCACATAGCGCTTGCCCTGTTGATCCTGCACATAACCAGCCAGGCTGCTCACGCCTTCCAGAGAGCCGGTTTTGAGATAGGCCATGCCTTGACTCGGGCTGTCAGCCAGACGTTTTCTGGTCGTGCCATCGACCCCCAGGACCGGCAAAGAGGCCATCATCACAGGCATCAGCGGACGCTGATAGGCTGTGACGAGCAGTTGCGCCAAATGTTCCGCACTGATGCGCTCGTTGCGAGAGAGTCCGGAGCCGTTTTCGAGCACCAGCTCAGGAAAGTGGAGATTACGCTGACGCAGCACCTGCTTGAGCGCCTGCACGCCGGCCTCTTCATCTGCTGGCTGGGCCCCGGACGCCAGTGCCAGGGTCAGCATCAGCTGTCTGGCCATCACATTGTTGCTCCATTTGTTGATATCGCGCACCACACTGTCCAGCGGCGGCGATTGCCAGGTGGTCACCCGTTCCGCCAGTGGTGGGGTAGGCGCTAGCACCACAGAGCCGGTGAACTGCCCACCCAGCTGCGCCCACAGTTTTTTAAAACTGAGGCTGACATACTGCACGTCGCTGAGTACGCTCAGCTCCAAATAATGTTCATCGCACTGATCCGGCAGGCTGCCACTGAAAGCCACCGTGACGCCATCGGCCTCAGGGCTAACGGTATAGTGAAGATCGCCGCGCCAGTCATTGCACGCCCCTTTGCGCACTTGCATGGTATTGATCACATGCACCTGCGGCAACTCAAACGCTTGCGTCACCTGTACTGCGAGTTTGGCATCTGCACCGACGATGGCAAAGCGAAAGCTGGTATTGCGACCGTTAAGCAGCAAGGCACTCGGGTTCGCGTTGTACCCGCGCCACGCCTCGTCATCGAGCAACGGTCGCTGACTCACTTGCGGCGCATAGGCTGAGAGGTCCAGCACCAAGTTGCCCTTGATCTGACGGATGCCCTGCTGTTGCACTTGCTGCAATAAGCGCCAAAAATCGGCAATGCCAAGCGCAGGATCGCCACTGCCCTTGATCATCAAGTCACCGTCGAGCACGCCTTGATTGAGGCTACCTTGACGGTACACCTCGGTTTTCCAGCGATAGGCCGTCCCCAGTGACTCCAGCGCCGCATACGTCGTGACCAGCTTCATCACGCTGGCCGGGTTCATGGCTTTGCTGGCCTGATGACTGATGAGCGGGGCCCCGCCCGCCAGCGGCTGCACCACGATCGCCACGCTGTCTGCGGGCAGTTGCGCGCGCACCAGCGCCTCCTGCACGGCAGGCGGTAACGCAGCTGTGCTACACAGCGACCAGACCAGTGCCAGCCACCCCCACCCTGCACGCATCACACACTCTCCACAATGGCCGCGCGGGTCGCTTGCACCAGGTGCGCAATATCAGACGCGGTCAGACAATACGGCGGCATCCAGTAGACGGTTTGACCAATCGGCCGCAACAACAGGCCATGCCTGAGCGCCGCGGCATAACAGTCACGTGCGAAATGCGGATTTTCTGTCACCACCTCAAACGCCGTGATCATGCCGCGCTGGCGCGGATGCTGATGGGCCATATCGTAGCCGGCCAAGGCTGACCACAAGGCACTGGCGGTCTGTTGATTCTGCGCCAGCACCTCGCCGGAGGCGAATAAATCCAGGGTCGCCAGGGCGGCACTGCAAGCCAGCGGATTGCCTGTATAACTGTGGCTATGCAAAAAGCCTTTGACCGTCTGGTCATGATAAAACGCCTGATAAATCTCGTCTGTGGTTAACACCACCGACAAAGGCAGAAAGCCGCCGGTGATGCCCTTGGACAGGCAAATGAAGTCAGCCACATCGCATACGCGGCCACCGGCCTGCTCGCAGGCAAACAGCGTCCCAGTACGGCCAAAACCGACGGCAATCTCGTCGGCAATCAGATGCACGCCATAGCGTGTGCAGATCGCGCGCGCACGTTGCAGATACACCGGGTCATACATGGCCATGCCCGCAGCCCCCTGCACCAGCGGTTCGATGATGAACGCCGCCAGCTCTGCATGATGTTCGGCGACATAGCGCTCTAGCGCATCCGCACAGCGGTGGGCATAGGCAGCAGCGGTTTCTCCAGGCGCCGCCAGACGGCTGTCTGGTGTAGGCATATGCGCAGATTGCTGAATTAAAGGCGCATAGGTATCTTTGAAAATAGCGACATCGGTGACACTGAGCGCGCCCAAGGTCTCACCGTGATAACTGTTCTGCAAACTGATGAATCTGGTTTTGCGCGGCTGGTCATGGTTGCGCCAGTAGTGAAAACTCATTTTGAGCGCGATTTCGGTGGCACTGGCGCCATCAGAGCCATAAAAGGCATGGCCGAGACCAGTGAGTGCCGCCAGTTTTTCTGAGAGCGCGACGACCGGGGCATGGGTAAACCCAGCCAGCATGACATGTTCCAGCGTATCGAGCTGGGCCTTGATGGCGTCTTTGATCACGGCATTTTGATGCCCGAACAGATTGACCCACCAGCTACTGACAGCATCCAGATAGCCCTGACCATCTGGGTCGTACAACCAGGCCCCCTCACCGCGGGCGATGGGCACCAGAGGGTAGCGTTCATGGTGCTTCATCTGCGTGCAGGGGTGCCACACACTGCGCAAACTGCGCTGCAATAAATCCTGATTTCCACTCATGGCGAGATTGTACGATGTTTCCAAGCGCAATCGGCATGCTTCGTTTAAAATAGCGTCTTAAATCAAGTTGTTACCCGCACATGCAAAAAACCCGCAAACACCTCGAACTGCTCGCACCGGCAAAAAATGCCGATTACGGGATAGAAGCCATCAATCACGGCGCGGATGCCGTCTATATCGGCGGCCCAGCCTTTGGCGCCCGCGCCAAAGCGCCCAACACCGTGCAGGACATCGCCCGTCTGGTGCAGCATGCCCACCGCTATCATGCGGAGGTGTTTGTCGCGCTCAACACCATTTTTCATGACAATGAACTAGAGGGTGTGCGCCAGCTGGTACATCAGTTATATGACTGCGGCGTCGATGCGCTGATCGTGCAGGACATGGGCTTGCTGGAAATGGATTTACCTCCCATCCAGTTACACGCCAGCACGCAAACAGACATTCGCACCGTGGAAAAAGCACAGTTTTTAGACCAGGTAGGCTTTAGCCAACTCGTGCTGGCACGCGAGCTGGACATTGCCACCGTGAGACAGATTGCCGACGCGACCACCGCCAATCTGGAATACTTTATCCACGGCGCGCTGTGTGTGGCTTTCAGTGGCCAGTGCTTTATCAGTCACGCCCATACCGGCCGCAGTGCTAACCGCGGCGAGTGCTCGCAGGAGTGCCGCCTGCCGTACACGCTAGAAGACCAGAAAGGCCGCATCATTGGCAAAGACAAGCATTACCTGTCAATGAAAGACAACGACCAGAGCGCCAATTTACGGGCATTGATTGCCGCCGGCGTCAGTAGCTTTAAAATTGAGGGACGCTACAAAGATTTGCCTTATGTGAAAAATGCCACCGCCCATTACAGGCAATTGCTGGATGAGATTCTGCAAGACATGCCAGAATACGCAAAATCGTCGGCCGGGCACGCCACATACACGTTTACCCCGCAACCCGAAAAAACCTTCAACCGTAGCGCCACGGATTATTTTGCCAACGGCCGTCAGGCAGATATCGGTGCGTTTGATACGCCAAAATTCTCAGGTGAAGTGCTGGGTCACGTTCGCAAAGTGGGCAAAGACTTTATTGATGTCGCCACAGAGGTGGCGCTGCACAATGGCGATGGCGTCTGCTTTTTTGATGTGCATAAAGAGCTGGTCGGCTTGCGCGTGAATACGGTACAAGGGCTGGATAAACATACGCAGCGGCTGTTCCCGAATGAAATGCCCGCCGATATCCGCAATAACACGCAGCTGTTCCGCAACCGTGACCATGCCTTCATGCGCCTGCTAGAAAAAGAGTCCGCTTCACGCAAGATCGCGCTCGATGCCGTGCTGTATGAAACAGGCGATGGCTTTGCCCTGACGCTGACCGATGAACAGGGCTTTAGCGCGACCATGCAATGTCTTGCCGAAAAACAAGCCGCCAATGATGCAGAAAAAGCGGAGGCCACGCTGCGCGAACACCTGTCCAAACTGGGGAATACTGACTTTGTGGCGCG
>CAYTIV010000008.1:0-13270 GCA_964437895.1 uncultured Methylotenera sp. | reverse complement strand
TGGACGAGGTGCCCGTGATGATCACCAAGCACTGCCTGCGCTTTAGCCACGGCCTGTGCCCGAAAGAAGCCAAGGGCGTGATCGGCGTGCAGGGCACGGTCACCGCAGAGCCGATGACACTGATTAGCGGCAATGACCGCTACACACTTAAGTTTGACTGCAAACCCTGCGAGATGCACGTGATGGGTAAGGTGCGTAAACATATTCTGCAAATCGCGCCACCGCAGCCGATCACGTTTTTTGATAAACGCCCGGGCTAACCTCAGGCGAACCCTGTGGTGGCAATTGGAGTCTGAAGACACATGACTGAATATGCTTACCTGCTTAAAGTGGCGATTGCGCTCATCGCCATCGTCAACCCGATAGGCAGCTTACCAATTTTTATCAGTGCCACCAGCGGCTGGAGTCAGGCCGAACGCGCGCGCACTGCACGTACAGTCGCCATGACCGTGATGATCGTCCTCTGCGTCTCCGCCTTTTTTGGTGACCGTATTCTAGACTTTTTCGGCATCACTATCCCTTCGTTTCAGGTAGGTGGCGGCATCCTGCTACTGCTGATTTCCATCTCCATGATGCATGGCAAGCAGGGCGGCACGCGCCAGACGGCGGAAGAGGCGCAGGATATGGCAGAGCGCGAAGTCATTGCCATCGTCCCGCTGAGCATCCCGCTGCTGGCCGGGCCGGGGGCCATTTCCAGCATGATACTGACCGCACAACAACACCCGGGGTTTTGGGGCCACCTGAGCTTGGTCATTCCGGTGGCCTTGATTGCTCTGCTCATTTGGGGGCTGCTGCAACTAGCGGATGGCATCACCCATTATCTGGGCACCATAGGCATCAATATCGTCACGCGGCTGATGGGCATCATTCTGGCGGCCATGTCGGTAGAGTTTATTGCACATGGCCTGGTCGGACTGTTTCCACAGCTGGCTGGCCAGCCTCTGTGAATGAAGTCTCCCGCAATCAATGACTTAGCGGTAAAATAGCGTTTTAATCAAAACGCGCACATCTTGAACTCACACGTCTCCACGCCTTCGAGCGCCGCCCGTCACTGGAAACCCAACGTCACTGTGGCCGCCATCATAGAACAGGATGGTCGTTTTTTGCTGGTCGAAGAGACCACAGACCGTGGCAATCGCTTTAACCAGCCGGCGGGACACCTAGAAGAGGGTGAAACCATTATTGCGGCAGCCATCCGCGAGACGCTGGAAGAAACCGCCTACGACTTCACGCCTCAGGCACTGGTGGGCATTTACCACTGGCAGCACCCGCTCAATGGCATCACCTATCTGCGGTTTGCTTTTAGCGGCACGCTGGGCGCACATCATCCAGCGCGCACCTTGGATGACGGTATCTTGCGCACCGTATGGAAAACCGAGGCCGAGATTGCGGCAGAAGGCGCGCTGATGCGCAGCCCGCAGGTGTTACTGTGCGTACAGGATTATCTGGCAGGTAAGCGTTATTCTTTAGACATTTTGAAGCATTTGGGCCAAGCATTATGAGTAAGCCACATGTCATCGTCGGTCTGTCCGGCGGTGTTGATTCCTCCGTTACTGCCCTGCTGCTGAAGCAGCAAGGCTATCAGGTCACTGGCCTGTTCATGAAAAACTGGGAAGATGATGATACCGATGAGTATTGCTCATCTCGCCAGGACTTGATCGACGCGGTTTCCGCCGCCGACAAGATTGGTATCGATATCGAAACGGTGAACTTCAGCAGCGAATACAAAGAGCGTGTATTTGCCAATTTTTTGCAGGAGTATCAGGCAGGCCGCACGCCAAACCCGGATATTCTGTGTAATGCCGAAATCAAGTTCAAGGCGTTTTTGGACCATGCCATGGGCATGGGGGCAGATCTGATTGCGACGGGCCACTATGCGCAAGTGCGTGAAAATCCGATTCAAGCCGGCAATTATCAACTGCTGAAAGCAGATGATGGCAGCAAAGACCAAAGCTATTTTTTGTCGCGCCTAAACCAGGCACAACTCTCCAAAACATTATTCCCGCTCGGCAAATATCTCAAGCGTGAGGTGCGTGAAATTGCGCGCGAATATGGCCTGGCCAATGCCGAGAAAAAGGATTCCACCGGCATCTGCTTTATCGGTGAGCGCCCGTTCCAAGAGTTCTTGCAACGCTATCTGCCACGTCAGCCTGGCATCATGCGCACGCCAGAAGGCAAAGTGGTGGGCCAACATGAAGGCCTGATGTATTACACCCTTGGCCAGCGTCAAGGACTCAAGATTGGCGGTAGCCGCGACAGTAACGGTGAGCCTTGGTTTGTGGCCGCCAAAGACATGGCCAGCAACGAGCTGATTGTGGTGCAAGGCCACGACCACCCCTTACTCAAGAGTGATGGCCTCAAGGCCGGCCAGTTACACTGGATCAGCGGCGAACAACCTCGCACCAACTGGGTCTACGCGGCCAAAACTCGTTATCGTCAGCCAGATGCCCCTTGTGAAGTGGACGCGGTAGACGCCGAAGAGGCCACTATCCGCTTTGGTCAGCACCAGTGGGCCATTACGCCCGGTCAGAGCGTGGTGGTGTATGAAAGTAATGTCTGCTTGGGTGGCGGCATTATCACCGGCGCGGTGTAAGCCCTTGTAAAAGGCATGGTTATTGCTTCTGCTTGCATAATATAAACAATAAACCTCGCCAAGTGACAAGGAATGACACCTGATGGCCTATATATTAAAAAATAAAGCAGGGGCAATTATTGCAGCGAGTCCGGACACCCGGGTGAGTGCAGAGTGGGTTGAAGTAGACAGTGCAGATATTGCCTATCTGACTTTTCTCGATGATGAGCTCAAAAAGCACCATACTTTTCGCGAGAGTGACATCCAGCTGGCACGCGTACTGGAAGACTTGATCAGCATTCTGATAGACCGCAGCGTGATCAGTTACACCGACTTCCCCAGCCATGCGCAAAAACGTCTTAACGAACGCCAGAGCTTGCGTCACAAAAACAATCTACACCTGCTGGGGGATGATGACGCCCCGCCCGTTTAAGGGCGCGACTTAAGGCTGCGGCATGGTTTGCTTGAAACTGGGCCGTTTCACCAGCACACCATAATGTTTGGCCAGGTTAGGAAACTTCTCCTGCCAGTATTTACCTTCCCATTGCACGCTTTTAAAACGCAGGTCGATATAACCGAGCGTCGTGCCCAACGCAATATCCGCCAAGCTGAACGTCTCGTTCACACACCACTTCTTTTTGACCAGATCGTTATCTAGCGTCGTCAATCCGGCGGTCACTTTGGCAAACTGTTTTTCAATCCATGGGGCAGACTGTTGCGACTCAGGCTTGCGCTGCTCCAGCATCACGGCCACTGCGGCATCACAGACGCCATCGGCCAAAGCCTCCCAGCGACGCACCTTGATTTTTGCCGAGTGATCCTGCGGGATCAGATGCGCCACCGGGGTACGATGGTCCAGATACTCCACAATCACGCGCGAATCATACAAAGCATCGCCATCATCCAGCACCAATACCGGCACCTTGCCTAACGGATTGTGCTGACTCACCGGACAGTCGGGCGCAGACAGCACGACCTCGGTCAGGGTCAGATCAATATGTTTTTCAATCGCCACAATACGCACTTTACGTGCATAGGGACTGTTTACCGTATATAAAAGCTGCATAGTGTGATGTGAACCAGATGATTTCTTTTTAGCGAAAAAATGCCCCGAGACGCGCGCGCATCGCCAAATATCGCTGCTCTTGGGGGTTATTTATTATAATAGCTTTTGGCATGGGCTTAGAATGTCGCATGCATAATTTTTAAGCGCACCGAACCACCATGAACGCACATACCCCCACCCCTGCACTGCCAAACTATCTCACGCCCGCCCTGATCGCCGAGCAAGTGCATCAGGCACTGATGGAAGACATGGGCGCAGGCGACCTGACCGCCGCCCTGATTCCCGAGGGCACCCGGGCGACTGCCACCATTATTAGTCGCGAATCAGCGATTGTTTGCGGCCGCGCCTGGTTTAGCGCATGCTTCACACAGCTCGACGCCGGCATCGCGCTCGACTGGCAGGTACAGGATGGGGATGCCGTCACGCCCGGGCAAGCCTTGGTGCATATTCAGGGGGATGCGCGTGCCATGCTCAGTGCCGAGCGGTCAGCACTCAATTTTCTACAAACGCTGTCAGCAGTGGCGACCCACACGCGTCGCTATGTCGATGCCATCGCCGGCTTGCCAACGCGCATCTTAGATACACGTAAAACCTTGCCGGGTCTGCGACTGGCACAAAAATACGCGGTGCTGACCGGTGGCGGTAGTAATCAGCGACTGGCCCTGTACGATGGCATTCTAATCAAGGAAAACCACATTGCGGCCGCAGGGTCGATTGCCGCGGTATTGGCAGCCGCCTTTGCCATGGGCCGCACCGATAACATTCAGATCGAAGTGGAGAGCCTAGACGAACTCGAACAGGCCCTGGCGGCAGGCGCCACCAGCATCCTACTCGATAACTTTAGCTGCGAGGCATTGCGGCAAGCGGTCGCCATCAATGGCAAACGCGCCCTGCTCGAGGCCTCTGGCAACGTTGATCTCTCTACCGTCAGAGCGATTGCCGAGACCGGAGTAGATCGCATCTCCATCGGTGCACTGACCAAGCACGTGCAGGCCGTGGATCTCAGCATGCGCATCCAGATGGCCTTGTAAGCGCCGCGCGCACCACGCATCATCGCCGCCCTCAAGACGGCGTTTCAGGGTGCCCATTTCTGCCACCTGTCCATGGCATGAGTCTTGCATCATCCGCAGGTACTTCAGCCTGCATGTGACATGAATAGTCCAACCCCATTTTTATTGCCTAAATCCACTGAAAGCCTGCGGTTGCCTGATCTGCTGCGCAGGCTGATTGCGCATGGCCGCGTCGACAAGAGTCAGGCTGAAAAACTGCATCAGGACCGCAAGCGCGACAGCTCTAAAATCCATCCGGTGGTGATTGTGGCTGAACAAAAATGGCCAGACCTGCAAAACCCCGGCCAGCATTTAACCATAGACAGCCTGAGCCGGTTTGTGGCCGAACAGGCCGAGGTGCCTTTTTATCAGATCGACCCGCTGAAACTAGACTTCAGCGCCGCCGCACAGATTGTGTCACAAGCGTATGCCGAACGCTTACGCATCATGCCGCTGACCCTCAAAGATGGCATTGCGACGATTGCCACGGCAGACCCCTTCCATCAGGAATGGCTGCACGATTTGGAGCGCATGCTGAAATTACGCATCCAGGTGGTGATGGTCAACCCGCTGGATCTGCAACGCTATCTGCCAGAAGTCTACCAGCTATCGGCGGCCATCCAATCAGCCAATGCTGCCAAGGCAGGCCAGATCGTTGGCGTACAAAACTTTGAACAACTGATAGAGCTCGGCAAAGACCGCCAACTGGACGCCAACGAACAGCACGTGGTGAACATCGTCGACTGGCTGTTCAAATACGCATTTGAGCAACGTGCCAGTGATATTCACCTAGAGCCCCGCCGCAACATGGGCCTGATGCGTTTTCGCATCGACGGTGTATTGCATCAGGTGTATCAGTTACCCAGCAATATCATGAATGCCATCACCAGCCGCATCAAGCTACTGGGGCGTATGGATATGGTGGAAAAACG
The DNA here is from genome assembly GCA_964437895.1 of uncultured Methylotenera sp. Lineage (GTDB taxonomy): Bacteria > Pseudomonadota > Gammaproteobacteria > Burkholderiales > Methylophilaceae > Methylophilus. Next base: position 7,651 of record CAYTIV010000008.1, on the reverse strand, counting down.
GCGCCCACAAGATGGCCGCGTGAAGACAGTCAGTGCGGATGGCAAAGAGATCGAGTTGCGGTTGTCCACCATGCCGACCGCCTTTGGCGAGAAGCTGGTCATGCGGATCTTCAAGCCTGATATTCTGGTACAGGACTTTCAATTACTCGGCTTTTCCAAGCGGCAGAGTGATCAATGGGCGCAATGGACACATCAGCCCAATGGCATCATTTTGGTCACCGGGCCTACCGGCTCGGGCAAAACCACCACCTTGTATACCACGCTCAAACAGCTGGCCACCAACGAGGTGAATGTCTGTACGGTGGAAGACCCGATCGAGATGATAGAACCCGCGTTCAATCAGATGCAGGTGACACAAAATATCGGCTTAGGATTTGCTGAAGGCATACGCACGCTGATGCGCCAGGATCCTGACATTATCATGGTCGGTGAGATCCGTGACCGTGAGACCGCCGACATGGCGATCCAAGCGGCGCTCACCGGACATCTGGTATTGTCTACGCTGCACACGAACGACGCCCCCTCAGCCGTCACCCGCTTGCTGGATCTGGGCGTGCCGGCCTACCTGATACACTCCAGCCTGTTAGGCATCATGGCACAGCGACTGGTTCGTACCTTGTGCCCGCACTGTAAAACCGAAGCCGACCTTGCAGAAGCAGACTGGGCCAGCGTGACCCGCCCATTTAAGGCCAAGAAACCGGCCCGCGTCATGCGAGCCGTTGGCTGCCCGGAGTGCCGTCAGACCGGCTATCGTGGACGCACCGGTATTTATGAAATGCTGACCCTAACCCCCGCCTTACGCAAGTTGATCACACCGGAAACGGATTTATTGCAATTACGCCAGGCAGCGCATCAGGCAGGCATGCAACCGCTGATGCTGAACGGGGCTGAAAAGATTGCCGCGGGACTGACCACGGTGGAAGAAGTGCTCAAAGTCGCGCCGCCGATCGAGACCGAATAGCGCGCGACCGGCTAGAATCGCTGGTTGAGGGTCAGGCACCAGGCCAGGGTGTCGGTATCATGCACCGAACGCTTGGCATATTGATCCAGCACGCCAAACTCCAGCGTACTTTGCGCAGACAGTGTTCTGGCCATGCCAACGAACAAGCGGTTCTGATCAAAGCCATGCGCAATGGTATCCGTATGATTCAGCGTGTAATACCACTCATCACTGACGACCAGCTGCCAACGGCTATTCAGCGCCACATTCAGGCGCAACATCTCGCGGAGGGCGTTCACCGTGCGCACCTGATCTTCAATATAGCGGCGCTCCAGCCGTGAACGTACGGTCAGGGTCAAGGCATCGCTCACCGCAACATTCCGAATCACATCCCCCCACCAACGATGTTCGTGCACGGTAGAGCGTGCCTCGGGGTAGTTCATGTAATAGGCATAGCCACCCCCTATGCTCCAAAGAGGGTTGGGGGAATAGTAGATGCCAGGGCGGTAGGTCACCTGATCGTAGGTTTGGCCCTGCTCACGCCAGTAAGGCTGTATGTGCATAGACAAGCGCCAGTCAGGGTGGATGGCATATTGCATGCCATAGGTGAGCCACAAGGACTCATTGTGCGTGGTCTCGGCCTGACTCACCGCTGGCGGCAACAGCCACAAAAATGTCGCCAGGGCGACCCATGAAAGTCTGTTCGAAAAAAACATACGCAGCTGAAAAGATTATTTATTTTTTTGAAAACGGCCATGCCACATCTGCCGCACCAAGGCCTGGCCAGACCATTGCCCGACACGGAATACCGCCAGCACATGCACAGCAATCAGGCCCATCAGCATCCAGCTCAGGCCTGCATGCAGGTCCACTGGCCAATCTTCGCCCCAGAAAGCATCCGTGCGGCTCAGCCAGCCAGTCAGTGCCAGCGCGGCAATCAACAGCCAGATCAGGTATACCGCCCATTGGCCCAGCGGATTATGCCCCATGTGCACAGGCACCTGCCGCTGCCGCAGCGCAGCGACATGGGCGCGCACCGCTGCCCAGGATGGCAGCGTCAACCGTGCGCTGGCGACGGTGGTCAGGCAGCCCAGCAGCATGCGCAACACAATCAATGCCAGCACCACGTAGCCAACAGACCGATGCCAGACATCGGTTTCATACCAAACATGGCTCATCAGCCATAACGCGAGGCCCCCCGCAGCCACCAGCCAATGCGTGGCGCGCACCCACCAGGGCCAGATCAGTACAGCAGTTGGGGACACCACTTAATCCTTGAGGCCAATCGCTTTTACAATGCCCAGCGTTTTCATGTCGAAGTAAATCTCGACCTTTTTGCCCTCTTTGCTACGCCCATAAATCTCATAGCAATTGCCATCAATCTTGAATTTTTTGATGGTATAGCCCTCGGCTTCCAGCGCCTCTTTCAGCGTGTCTTCCGAGGCCCACTCTTCTTTAGGATGCGGCTTGCAGTCTGCCGCCGCCCATACACTCCCTGCCTGACACAGGGTCCAAAACAGCAACGCCACACCTAGGTTTTTTTTCATCTTTTAGTCCTTTATTTCATTGATGTTCAAGGCGCTGGCGAATCTCGGCCAGGCTGGATACGCCCGTCAACGCCATCGTCATTTCCAACTCATCACGCAAGGTGCGAATCACCTTGGCCACGCCCATCGCCCCTTCGGCCGCCAGCCCCCACACATAAGGCCGCCCAACACATACGGCATCGGCACCCATGGCCAAGGCCCGGTATACATCCTGCCCACTACGAATACCGCTGTCTACCAGCAAGACACCCTGCCCCGCTACGACCTCGACGATACTGGGCAACACGGCCGCCACCGAGGGCGTGCCATCGAGCACCCGCCCGCCATGATTGGAGACGACAACCCCTTCGCACCCGAGTCCTAGCGCGCGCCTGACATCCTCGACGTGCATCAGCCCCTTGATGAGCAGGGGCAAGGCAGTCTGTTGACGTAACCATGCCACATCTTCCCAGGTGGGGGCCTGAGACATCCAGCCATCGAATACCGGGCTTTGCCCTGGTGACAGCGGCAACATGGTGAGTGGTTGTACCAGATTGACCGCTGCGATGCCCTGCGGCAAATCAATCACAGCCTGTTTGACTGGCGCATCGACCGTAAACACGATGGCGCTCACCCCAGCCGCCAGCGCTTTTTGCAACAACGCTTCAGTGCGGGATCTATCCCCTTGCCAGTAGAGCTGAAACCAAAGCGGTTGCTGCGCCTGCTGCACAATATCGGCCACGGGCTGACTGGCCAGACTGCTGACCATCATTTGCCCCTGCTGGGCATTACAAGCCACCGCGCTCGCGATCTCACCATCTGCATGAAACAACCGTTGATAAGCCACAGGCGCCAACAGAATGGGATGCGCCCACGCCTCGCCAAACAACGTACAACGCGTGCTGGGTCTATGCAAGGTCTGCAATGGCCTTGGCAGCAGTTCTTCAGCCTGCCAGCCTGCCGCGTTGACCTGTGATTGACTGCCGTCTCCGGCATCGGACTGCAAATAATGCCAGACACTGGCTGGCAACCTACTTTGCGCCTGCTGGGCGTATTGCTGCAATAAAGGAAGGGACTGCATGCGGCGTTAAAGCGCCCATTCGCGCAATAGATTGTGATAGATGCCCGTCAATTGCACCACTTCTGGCGTCTCACCCTGCTGCTGGCGCAGCTTGATCAAGGCCATATCCATATCAAACAGCATGCGCCGGTGCGCGGCATCTCTCACCATACTCTGAATAAACATAAAGCTCGCCAGCCGCTCTCCACGTGTCACCGGGGTCACCGCATGCACCGAGCTGGAGGGGTAAATCACAATCGCACCTGCCTTGAGCTTGATACGCTGCTCTCCAAACACATCCTGCACCACCAGCTCACCGCCGTCGTACGCTTCAGGCTCATTGAGAAACAGGGTGGCGGAGACGTCGGCACGCACCCGCGCACTTCCATCCGGCATACTGCGCATGGCGTTATCGACATGAAAGCCATAGTGATTGGTTTCACCGGCGTAGCGGTTCACAAACGGCGGCAAAATCTTATCCGGTAAGGCGGCAGAAAAAAACAGCGGATCACGATGCAAGGCTTGCATCACGATCCGGCGTACTTGCGCCAGCAACGGATCCTGCTCGGCCAGTTGCTGGTTATTTTTGACTTGTGCGGCCTGCGTGCCGGCGGTATTGCGCCCATCGACCCATTGCGCCTGTTTTAACAGCGCACGAATCGCATCTAGTTCTTCGGCAAGCAACACATCCGGCAAGGTCAGCAGCAAAACAACTCCTAGAATTTATACTCGGTGGTCAGAATCGCCTGACGCCCATTGCCCGGCGTACTGAAACCACCATTATCATAGATGGCATCATAATACGTTTTATCGAGCAAGTTCTTGACGTTTAAGCGCACGGCCCACTTCGGCTGCTCATAAGCCGCCATGACATCCACGCGCACATAGCCCGGAACGATGTTGGGGTCAAAGAAACCATTTCTGAAAACGCCGCCGACAGCGCCGGTCTGGCCTTGGCCCGTGCCGCTGGCTGCAGAAGGTTGATAGCCCAAACGCTCAGCCTTAGCTTCAAAGCCGCCACCAATCTTCCAGCCATTATTCCAAGAATAAGTGGTCCAGAAGTTAGCGGTAGTTTTAGGTGTATTACGTGCGCGCTGACCTTCGAATCTTGAGTCTGCAGTAGTGACAGCCCCTGTAGTCGCGTTCACATTCTCGGCCACATTGATGATGCGCGCATCCAGGAAAGCCACCCCGGCGAACACATCCCAGTGCTCTGTGACCTTGCCAGTCATTTCAATCTCAAGACCGTTGGTACGACGACGCTTGGTCAGTACAGCGGCGGTCGACTCCAGATCGGTTGAACGCTCCCAGTCTTTAGTGGTGGTAAACAGCGCAGTTCTTAGGGCGAGGTCGCCGTCCATAAACAACCATTTGCTACCCAACTCCAGCGTACGGCTACGCTCTGGGGGCAACGCTACGGTGGTCAGCTGATACAAATCTGCCGTTGGGCTGAAAGAGTCGCTGAAGGTGACATAGTAGTGTCTATCTGGGTTAGGCTGCCATGAGAGTCCGGTACGATAACTGTTCTCGCCATAGCTCAGCTTGGGCGAAGTGGTGCTCGAATAATCTGCACGCATCTCGTCGCGGCGCATGCCGGCCAGCACGGTCCAATGTGGCACAAACTCAATGCTATCTTGCACATACACAGCATAGTTATCAGCTGTGAATTTGGTCGGAGTGCCTGTCGCCAGTGGAATATCCGCATCATAGGCCACGCCATTGGGGTTGGCTTGAATCGCTGTTGTCAGGGCTGCGCCAGTTTGGGTGTAATAAGCACCCGTCACAGGGTCAAACGGCTGCAAAGTACTTCTGTAAGAGTCCTCTTTCAAATACTCTACACCGGTCAGCAAGGCATGCTTCATGCCAGCCAGATCAAACTTGGTACTGAAGTCGGATTGCAGATTGGTGGTTTTGTAGTCCATCACCCGGGTCTGGTTTCCGCCCACTGACATATTGGCACTCGGCGTGACAGTAGCACTAGGCGTTTTAGCCCAGTAGGCACGCTCATACCGCGCATGACGCAATTGCGTGCGCAACTGCGTGTCCTCGGTAAATTTGTGCGTAAAAATACCGGTGGTGATATTGGTTTTGCTGTCATCAAAGTTCTGACTGCCGCCGTAAAAGGTTTTGTCATTGATGGCGCCACCGGCGACGGTGGTATTGATAGGACGCTTATTGAGGAATGACACACCGAAATCCGGTACATCATGCGTCTCCGTGTAGACATGGTTCAGAAACACTTCGTTTTCGGTACCGATGCCAGCGCCAAAACTCACAGCAATCCCCTGACGATCAATTTCAGGTCTGTCGCCATTGGTGGGGTTCTTACGGTAGGTCTCTTCGTGCCTGTCCATCACGTTGATGCGGATGGCGGCGGTGTCGGTCAGCTTTTTGTTAAAGTCACCGGTAAACTGATGGTAATCATAATTACCCACGCTGCCCGTCACAGTATTTTTGTCTTGCAACTCGGCCATCTTGCTGACCTGGTTAATCACGCCACCTGCCTGGCCACGACCAAACAACATCGCGGCTGAACCACGCAACACATCGACCTGCTCTAGGTTGAATGTTTCACGGTTGTACTGTGCCGTATCACGCATGTTGTCCAGATAAATGTCACCAAAGGTATAAAAGCCGCGTAAGTTAAAGTTATCCCCTGCACGTCCACCCTCTGCCGCGTTCACAGACAAACCCACCACGTTACGTAGTGCTTCACGCAGTGAGCCGATTTGCTGGTCATGCAGCAACTCTTTGGTCAGCGTGGTCACGGCTTGCGGAACATCTTGCGGGTCTTGATAGGTTTTACCAACACGCGTCTTGGTAGACTGATAACCGATATTGGGTTTGTCTTGAACGCGTTGTGATTTGACCTTCACCTCGGTCATGGTTTGCGCTGCTTCTTCATCAGCGGCCACAGCAACCGCCGGGAGCGCCATCATCAGCGCTAATGTCATGGTTTTTTTATGGAAGCCGGTTGGCATAATTTTTCCCTGTTTCACTCTTGATTGTTGAATTGCTGGCTACTGGAAACAATGCTCGTTGGCTTGCAAATTAATTAATCGCTAATGATAACAATTCTCATTTTTGAAATCAATAGCATACAACTGCCTGCTAAAACTTGTCAGCCTAACCTCCCCCACGGCAAAGCATCTGTTGTCGGGGAAGCATAGCGATAACTTAGAATTTCCAGGTCAGCGTGGCATAGCCGTTTGCGCCAGGCGCATAATAGCCTTGGCCATAGTTCACCCACATCATGCTGGCCAGATATTTTTCGTTGGTGACGTTATTGAGGTTAACCGCCGCCTGCCAGTGCGAATTGATGTCGTAACTGGCCAGTAAATTTAGCAGTGCATACGCCTGCTGGGTATAGCGAACGTTGCCGATATCGGCATAGACCTTGTTCTGCCAGTTGACACTGGCGCCCAGTTTCAAGCCGGGGACCGTCGGCACTTGATAAGTGGTGGCGACATGCGCCATGGTGCGGGGGGTGTAGGTTTTGGCGTTATTGCCTTCACTGTCCTTGACGCTCATCAGGCGTGTCACACCCGCATTAAGGCTCCAGCCATCAGCGAGCTCGCCAGACATATCCAGCTCTAAGCCTTTGGTTCTGACATCAATCGCCTCGTAAATCTGCACGATGCCGACCATGGCTCCCGTACTTTGGGCAAAGTTTTCCTGCTGGTTATCAAAATAGGCCAGCGACGTATTGAGGCGACGATTAAACCATTCGCTTTTCCACCCCACTTCACGATTACTGCCCTGCATCGGTGCCAGGATTTTAAAATTGGCATCCAGCTGCACCTGCGGATTGTAGATTTCAGTGTAACTGGCATACAGTGAGTGCTGAGGATCCAGCGCATACACGGCCCCCAGATAAGGGGTGATTTTATTGGTCGCATCACTGTTCTGAGCAGCACCGTAACTGGTACCTGCATAGTCATAACTCAACATGTTGGCGCCCACGGTCACTTTTAAAGGGTCGGCCAGATGGAACTTGCCTGCCACATAACGATTAAAACGGATATTGTCGTAGCTGGCGCGATTACCGGTGAGGGCAAAATTGGCGGGCAATGCGATCTGAGGAATGCTCTCAAAACTGGTCAGGGCTGCGGTACCCGCAGAGCG
>CAYTIV010000007.1:0-29157 GCA_964437895.1 uncultured Methylotenera sp. | reverse complement strand
CGAGTGTAGAGGCGACCATCGCTATTTTGCGTAGCCTGCAAGAGAAGTATGAATTGCATCACGGCGTGGAAATCACCGACCCGGCCATTGTGGCCGCGGCCGAGTTATCCAACCGCTATATCACAGACCGCTTTTTGCCGGACAAGGCGATCGACCTCATCGACGAGGCCGCTTCGCGTATCAAGATGGAAATCGACTCCAAACCCGAGGTGATGGATAAGCTGGATCGTCGGCTGATTCAGCTCAAGATCGAGCGTGAGGCCGTGCGTCGTGAAAAAGACGAGGCCAGCCAAAAGCGCTTTGGATTGATTGAGGACGAAATCAGCAAGCTGGAAAAAGAGTATGCCGACCTGGAAGAGGTGTGGAAAGCCGAAAAGGCAGCCGTGCAGGGCTCTGCCGGCGTCAAAGAGGCGATAGAGAAGATCAAGCTCGACATGGAGGCGGCCAAGCGCAAGGGCGACTGGCAGAAGGTGTCGGAGTTGCAGTATGGCAAGCTGCCACAGTTGGAGGCGCAGCTGAAACAGGCCTCTAGTGCAGAGGCGCATGGCACCATCAAACACAAGATGTTGCGTACCGAAGTGGGCGCGGATGAGATCGCAGAGGTGGTCAGCCGGGCGACCGGGATCCCGGTCAGCAAGATGATGACGGGTGAGCGTGAAAAACTGCTCGCCATGGAAAGCCGTTTGCATGAGCGTGTGGTCGGTCAGGATGAGGCGGTGCGCCTGGTTTCTGATGCGATTCGTCGTTCGCGTAGCGGTTTGAGCGACCCGAATCGCCCCTATGGCAGCTTTCTGTTTTTGGGACCGACCGGGGTCGGCAAAACCGAGCTCTGCAAGGCGCTGGCCAACTTTTTGTTTGATAGCGAAGAGCATCTGGTGCGTATCGACATGAGTGAGTTCATGGAAAAACACTCAGTGTCACGCCTGATCGGGGCGCCTCCCGGCTATGTGGGCTATGAAGAGGGCGGTACGCTGACCGAGGCCGTGCGTCGCAAGCCTTATTCGGTGATCTTGCTGGATGAGGTTGAGAAAGCGCACCCGGATGTGTTCAACGTCTTGTTGCAGGTGCTGGATGATGGTCGCCTGACCGATGGGCAGGGGCGTACAGTCGATTTCAAGAATACTGTCATTATCATGACCTCTAACCTGGGCAGCCAGATGATACAGAGCATGGCAGACCAAGATTACCAGGTGGTCAAACTGGCGGTGATGGGGGAGGTGAAAACCCACTTCCGTCCCGAGTTTATCAACCGCATTGATGAGGTCGTGGTGTTCCACTCACTGGGTGAGGCGCATGTTAAATCCATTGCCAGTATTCAGTTGCAGTTGCTGGCCAAGCGCATGGCCGCCATGGATATGCAGCTGGAAATCAGTGACGCTGCACTGGCCGAGATTGCGAATGCCGGGTTCGACCCGGTGTATGGCGCGCGTCCGCTCAAACGTGCGATCCAGAGCGAGATCGAAAATCCGCTGGCACGCGAGATTCTGGCTGGGCAGTTTGCGGCCAAGGATACGGTGCGGGTCGATTTTCAGGCTGGCCGCATGCAGTTTGGCAAAGTATGAGTGTGTGAGCACTGAACCGCGCGTAGCGCCCGGGGTCATACCAAGGTATGACCCCTTCTTTTTTCAGGTGTAGAATGGAACCATGATGTCAACGCTTCAATCCTTACGTCGCATGGTGATGGTCGCTGCCATCAGCCTGCTGTCCGCCTGTGCTTCACAACCGCCACAACCCTTGCAGATCGACCGGATTTCCCCCGAGCAGTTATCTGCGCTGGTGCCTCCCGCACAATCCACGCTGAGCCTGGATGAGATTGTCAGCTTGGGCCGTCAGGGCAAGTCCGATGTCGAGATTATTGACGCCATCAAGCAGTCTCAGTCTCGTTACGCGTTGACGCCTTCCGAGGTGCTGAGCTGGCATCAGAAAGGCATTTCCAAAGGCGTGCTGGATTACATGCAGCAGGCCAATGCGCTGGCCGAGCAGAATGCCATTGCCGATGAGATTAACAAACGTGAAAAAGCGCGGGTCGAGTCTGAGGCTAAACTCAAGCGCGAGCGCGATGCTGCCAGACTGCGTAGCATGGACCCCTGGTTTTACGGCCCTGGCTATTATGGCGGGCCCTGGGGCTTTAGGCCTTATTGGGGCGGTGGCTGGCGTTACTGGTAAACAGCCCCGGCATCAGGCGGTATAATACGGTTTTGCCTGACGAATCTCCCCATGCGACAACAGCACGAAACCCTTTCTATCAACGCCCAGGGGCGCCGCCTGTATGACATCACCCCGCAGGTGTTGCAGTGGGTGCAGCAGTCGGGTATCCAGAGTGGCCTGCTCACGCTGTACATTCAGCACACCTCGGCCAGCCTGCTGATCAATGAGAATTACGATAGGGATGTGCTGGTCGATCTGGAGGCGTTTTTCAATCGACTGGTGCCGGATGGCGATACACTGTTTATCCATACCGTGGAAGGGCCAGATGATATGCCCGCCCATGTGCGTACCGCACTGACACAAACCAGCCTGTCTATCCCGGTATTGGAGGGGCGTGTGGCGCTGGGCCAGTGGCAGGGCATTTTTTTGTTCGAGCATCGCCATCTGCCTGCGCGCAGGCGGGTGCTCATGCATGTGATGGGTGAATAAATCAGTGGTGTGGATGTGTGACTAGAAGTGTTGTATGAATATGCAGGTTAAACAGTTTGGATGGGGTTGCTTGGTGCTGTTGCTAGCCGGGTGTGGGGCCAGAGAGCCAGAAACGACACCGATTGCACTGCCGGAATTAACGCCGGCGACGCAGCCGGTTGCCGATGTGGCCACCCCACCAGGCGCCGGCGGTTATGAACCTGCCAGCCGCCCACGCGGACCGAGTATCACTTTGTCACAAGAAGAGCTCGATCAGCAGTATCAAGAAGCCAGACGCAACCTGCCAGTCCCCGTGGCGGCGGCACCCGCGCCCTAGCGCACGCTGCTCCATTGCAGCGGGTCAAACGGCACGCTGTTGCGGCGCAGCTCGTAATACACCCCATTTTCGGCATTGCCGCCGCTGTTGCCCACCGCGGCCAGCGTATCGCCGGATTTCACACTTTGACCTGAGGATTTATACAAGGCCTCATTGTTACCATACAGGCTCATGTAGCCATTGCCATGGTCTACCACGATCAAGTTGCCAAAGCCGCGCATCCAGTCGGCAAAGACCACCTGACCAGCAGCAACGGCCTTGACCTCACTGCCTTCTGTCGCACGGATGAAAATGCCTTTCCAGTTGACCCCGGTATCGGCGCGCGCCGTACCGAACCGGTTGATGACATCCCCCCGTACCGGTAGCCGCAGGCGACCACGTAATTGGGCAAAGTTCTCTCGGATGGCATTGGCTTCAGGCAGCGTTTCGTTCTTGGCGACCACGGTATTGCCTTGGCTGCCGCGCTCGTTATCTTCGACACTGGTTTGTGGCGTGTGCTCGAAGGTGCGTCCGGCAGGTTTTTTCTTGTTACGGCCCTGTTCGGCCAGCATTTTGGCGGCGGCTTCTTTCTCGCGCTTGGCTTTGGCCAGCGCTTCCTGCTCGCGTTTTTTGGCCTCAGCCACCAGCCGCTGGAATAGTTGTGACAAGGCTTCTTCGTCTTTTTTTAGCCGCGCCATCTGCTGCTCTTGCGTCTCGATCTGCTTGGAGAGTTCGTTCAGGGCTTCGGTGCGACGCGATTTTTCACCTTCCAGCTTTTGCGTGGTTTCGCTGTACTGGCTGGCCAACCGTTCGGTCTCGTGCAATTGCTCGGTTGTGTCAGCGCGAACCTTGTCTACCGCCTCCTGGTTGTTTTGCAGTGAGAGGATCTGTTGCTGATGGGCGGTGGTCAGGTAGCTCAGGTATTGCAGATTACGGCTGGTGCTGGCTGGGTCCTGTTGCTGCAACAGCATCTGCAACGGACTGTTGTTGCCATGGCGGTATTGATGGTTGAGCTGTGCGCCCAGCGTGTTGCGCTGCTGGTTGACCTGGCGTTGTAATTGCGTCAGCTGTTTTTGCAGCTCTTGTAGTTTGCCTCGGTTTTCGAGTTGGGCATCCTGAATCTCACGCAGCTTTTTACGTGAGGCGCTAATGGCCGTTTCTGAGGCTTTGAGCGCCTCATGCGCATCCTGCTTGGCCACGCGGGAGGCCTTGAGCGCCGTGGCCAGTTGCTGGATCTTTTCCTTGACCTGCTCGAGGTCGCCCTTGGTGGTTTCGGTCTTGCTGTTGTCCGGTTTGTCAGCAGCTTGTGCTGGCAGGCTGCTGCCCGCTGCACATAGCACTAGGCCAATCATCAGTCCCGGTAAGTAAGCCATTAGGCCAAACAAACGAGAAGCAGCCGCCAGAGGGCGTGCGCGTGCGGATAACTCAGTCATGCATCATCCGGCACAGCCTAGGCTGCGGCATTCAGCGTGACCAGTGGTCGACCTGTCATTTCGGCCGGTTGCGCAACGCCCATCAGTGAGAGCAGGGTCGGTGCAATATCAGACAATGCGCCATCGGCGCGGATCTGACCGCTACGGCCGATATAGATGAATGGCACCAGGTTGGTGGTGTGCTGGGTATGGGCCTGATCACTGGCGTGGTCAAACATACTTTCAGCGTTGCCATGGTCGGCGGTAATAATCACCTCAGCGCCCATGCGCTGAGCAGCCGCGACGACGCGGCCGATGCAGGTATCCAGTGTTTCCACGGCCTTGATGGCCGCTTGCAGGTTGCCGGTATGGCCCACCATGTCACCGTTGGCATAGTTGCAGATGACCGCCTGATATTGTTGCGACTCGATGGCCGCCACCAGCTTGTCTGTGACTTCTGGCGCGCTCATCTCTGGTTGCAGGTCATAAGTCGCGACTTTGGGTGAGGGCACCAGAATGCGGTCTTCACCTTCAAACACGGTCTCTTCACCACCATTAAAAAAGAAGGTCACGTGCGGATACTTTTCCGTTTCGGCGATACGCAACTGTTTGAGGCCCAAGCTGGCCACATATTCGCCAAAGGTATTGGGCACCGTATAGGGGGCAAACACGGGCTCGGCCAAGGTCTGGTTTTTATCGTATTGCGTCAGCGTAAAGTAATGGCTAAAGCGTGGTACACGGCTGCGCTCAAAACCGCTAAAGCTGGCGTTGAGGAATGCGTCAGTCAGTTGGCGGGCACGGTCGCTGCGGAAGTTCATAAATACTAGGCAGTCGCCATCTTCCATGCGCACCGGCGCGGCATCCGCCGCCCGGATCGCCGTGCATTGCACGAACTCATCGCTTTCATTGCGGGCATACGCCTGTTGCAGCGCGGTCAGGCTGTCTGGTGCGATGTGTTCTGCGCTGCCGTTGACCAATAGCTCATAAGCCACCGATACGCGCTCCCAACGTTTGTCGCGGTCCATGCCGTAAAAACGGCCGCCCACCGAGGCCACCTGACCCACGCCGAGGGTGCGCAGGTGATCTTCCAAGGCCTGCAAATAAGGTTGTGCACTTTTAGGCGGGGTGTCACGGCCATCCAAAAACGCGTGCACATAGACCTTACTTAGCCCCTGCTGCTTGGCCATGTCTAACAGGGCATGGATATGTGGCTGGTAGCTGTGAACACCGCCGTCAGACAGCAAGCCCAGAATATGCAGGGCTTTGTCGCTGGCTTTGAGCGCTTGCATCGCATCCACCAAGGCGGGCAGCTTGAAGAACTCGCCACTACTGATGCTGTTATTAATGCGTTCAAAGTCTTGAAACACGATACGTCCCGCCCCAATATTCAGATGGCCGACTTCAGAGTTGCCCATCTGTCCATCTGGCAAACCGACATAGTGCTCGGAGGCATTGATGAGGCCATTGGGATATTGGGCCTTCAGCGCATCCAGGTGGGGGGTGTTGGCTTGGCGCACGGCGTTGAATTCAGTGGTCTCGCTGTGACCAAAACCATCGAGGATGAGCAAAATGACAGGTTTGATTGACATGGCTAACAGTCTTTAAAATGAGTGACGAAACGTCGTATTGATGAATTCGTCTATTATAATCCCAACCGCAGGCCACGCCTACCCGCAGAGGCGGCTGCACTCCGTATCAACCCGTATCGAAAGCGTGTATTCAAGTGGATTTTTTTAGAGAAAATGTATTGCTGATTGGTCTGGCGCTCGGTTCAGGCGTGGCTTTGATGCTGCCTATGTTCAGCCGTTCAACCGCAGGGGTTGCCGGCTTGTCGGCTACCGAGGCGGTGATGCTCATCAACCGTAAAACCGCGCTGGTGCTCGATGTGCGTGAAGCTGATGAGTTTGCTGCGGGCCATATTCAGGGCGCGCGGCACATCCCGTTGGCTTTGCTGGAGACGCGTTTGAGCGAGATTCAGAAGTTCAAGGACAAGCCGGTGCTGATCGTCTGCCAGAGCGGACATCGGGCCAAAGCGGCGGCCAAGCTGCTCAAGGCGCAGCAGTTTAGCGCGCTCAATTTGTTGCAAGGTGGCATGCAAGCCTGGCTGGAAGCCAAGCTGCCTACCGGCAAATAACCCTTCATTGATAAGCAAGGAATCGTATGGCTAAAGTTGTCATGTATACCTCGGCAGTCTGCCCTTATTGCATGAACGCCGAGCGGCTGCTCAAGAACAAAGGCGTGACCGACATTGAAAAAATCCGTGTCGATCTGCAACCGGAGTTGCGGGCTGAGATGATGGAAAAAACCGGCCGCAGAACGGTGCCGCAGATCTTCATTGGCGATCATCATGTGGGCGGTTTTGATGACTTGCATGCACTGGATGTGCAAGGGGGCCTGGACCCTTTGCTGGCGGGCTAGTCTGCCGCTTTTTCACGCTCAAAAAACACCTCAAAAAACACATAGTCAGGCCGGGGATGTCCGGTTAGAATAGCGGCTTTGTGTCTATAAAATTTACTTAAGGATCATTCATGGCTCAGGATTCACAAACTCAAACAGAACAAAATGCAGCGCCGGTGTTCGGCATCGAAAAGCTGTATGTGCACGATGCTTCTATCGAAGTGCCTAACGCGCCTGCGATTTTCACTGAGCGCACGACGCCGCAAATCAATGTCGAGCTGGGCAACGGCCTGCAGCAGATCGAAGACGGTATTTTCAATGTCTCCATCAAAGTGACGGTCACCGCTAAAATCGAAGACAAAACCGCCTTTTTGGTAGAAGTGACTCAGTCTGGTATTTTCGCGATTCGCAACGTACCACAGGAAAACCTAGAGCCTATCCTGGCCGTGGCTTGCCCTAACATTCTGTTTCCGTACGCACGTGAGGCCATCTCTGATATGGTGACCCGTGCCGGCTTTATGCCCGTGCTGTTGAACCCAATCAATTTCGAAGCCTTGTACCTGCAACAGCAACAGCAGGCTGCACAGGCCGCTGGCGCACCTAACTAATCGTCGCCGCCGTATGAGTAAGGTCGCTGTTCTTGGAGCCGGTGCCTGGGGCACGGCGCTTGCTATGCACATTGCGCTGCAACACGAGGTCGTGTTGTGGGCACGCAATAGCGGGCATGTGTCCGGCATGCGTAAGGCGCGTGCCAACCCGCTGTATCTGGGCGACTTTGCTTTTCCCGAAAAACTGACGGTAGAGGATGATCTGGCCGCGGCAGTCGCCGGCGCCGATCTGATTTTGTCCGTCGTGCCTACGGCCGGCTTTCGGCCTATTTTGCAGCAGCTCAAAGCGTTGGGTATCTCACAACCGCTCATCTGGGCTAACAAGGGCTTGGAACCGCAGACGGCTAAACTGCCGTTTGAAGTCGCTCACGAGGAGTTGGGTGCAGCATACCCCTGTGGCGTATTGAGTGGCCCTAGTTTTGCGGCCGAACTGGTGCGCGGCCTGCCTACGGCGATCACGCTGGCGGCCAACGACCGTGCCTTGGCGCAACAGGCCGCACAATTGATCCATGGCGGCTGTCTGCGTGTGTACGACAGTGTGGATGTGGTTGGCGCCTCCGTGGGCGGGGCCGTTAAAAATGTCATGGCGATTGCTGCCGGGATCTCCGATGGCATGGGCTTTGGCAATAACGCGCGTGCCGCCATGATTACGCGTGGCTTGGCCGAAATTACCCGCTTTGGGATGGCCTTGGGCGCCAAAGCTGAAACCTTTATGGGGCTGGCTGGGGCAGGCGATCTGATTCTGACCTGTACCGGACAATATTCCCGTAACCGTGAGGTGGGTTTGCAGCTGGCCTCGGGCAAATCGCTGGAGAGCATTCTGGCCGGTCTCGGCCATGTGGCCGAGGGCGTGAATACGGCGCGTGAGGTGATGCGCCGGGCAGAGACCATCGGTGTCGAAATGCCTATCACCTTCGAAGTCAATCAATTGCTGACCAACCAGAAGACCGCGCAGGAAGCTGTGAGCGCACTGCTGGGCCGGGGTCAGCGTCAGGAATCCGTTTAATTCCTCACCCCTGACATTGACGCTGCCCCAATTTCGATTACAGTGATAAACACGGTGAGTGGAGTGGGGGCGTCATGCAGATTCTCGTATTAAATGCCGGTAGTGCCAGCCTGAAATTTGGCGTGTTTGATACCGGCCTGGCCGATAGCCGTATTCTCAAGGGCGAGTTCGAGGGGTTTGCGGGCGGACACTGCAGCTTGCATCTACGCCTCGGTGGCGAGCAGGGGGGTAGCGAGACCCACCAAGCCGCCGTCGCGGATATCGCCGCCGCCATCGCCAGCCTGCCTCACTTATTACAGTCACACGGCTTCACCCACTTTGATGCCATTGGCCACCGCGTAGTACATGGTGGCACCACCCTGCATGGACCTGCCCGCATTGATGCTGACTTGTTGGCGCGGATGGACGCCTGTGAAGCGCTGGCCCCTTTGCATATGCCTGCCAATCTACAGGCCATACGTCTGAGCCTGCAGCTGTGGCCTCACTGTCCGCAGGTGGCGGTGTTTGATACCGCTTTTCATCACACCATGCCTGCCTATGCCAGCACGTATGCCGTGCCGTCCGCATGGCGCGAAGCGGGGGTACGTCGTTATGGGTTTCATGGCACCTCGCATAAATATGTAGCCTTGCATGCCGCCGAGGCCTTGCATAGTGCGGTGACTGATTTGCGCATCATCAGCTGTCACTTGGGGAATGGCGCCAGCGTGTGTGCCATACAACACGGCTTTTCACTCGATACCTCCATGGGCATGACGCCGATGGAGGGCTTAGTAATGGGGAGCCGTGCCGGGGATGTGGATCCCGGCTTGTTTAGCTATCTCTCACGCACACTGGGGCTGGACATCGCTCATATAGAGCATGCCCTCAACCACGAGAGCGGGCTCAAAGCGCTGGCGGGCAGTGCTGACCTGCGCGAGGTTGAACAGCTGGCGGCACAAGGCGATGCCAACGCCCAGCTCGCCATACAGCTCTATGCTTATCGAGTCAGAAAATATATAGGGGCGTATGCCGCCGCCATGGGCGGTGTCGATGTCGTGGTGTTTACCGGCGGCATTGGTGAGCACTCTGCCACCATGCGCAGGCGCATCTGCGAGCGGCTGGAGTTTCTCGGCTTGTATCTGGACGACAGTCTTAACACTGCGGTTGATTTGCAGGGGTTTGAAGTCTTGCCTATTCATGCGCAAGACTCTCGGATCAAGGTCATGGTCACGCAGACCAACGAGCAATGGATGATTGCCCGCGAGGTGCAGCATCTATGCCAGCAGGCGCCCGTAGCGGCGAGTAAAATTCCGGTGGCTGTTTCCGCCCGGCATGTGCATCTGTCACAGGCGGCATTGGAGGCCTTGTTTGGGCCCGGTTACCAGCTGACCCGATTGCGCACGCTGAGTCAGCCGGAAGGCTGGGCGGCACAGGAGACCGTGGTGTTGTGTGGCCCTAAAGGTCACTTTGATACGGTGCGCATCTTGGGCCCGACCCGCGCCGAAACGCAGATCGAGGTTTCGCGCACTGATACCTTTGTGTTGGGGGTGGATGCACCCGTCCGGCCTTCAGGACAGCTGCAGGATACGCCTACCATCACGCTACGCGGGCCCTATGGCGAGATACGTAGTCAAGGGCTGATCATTGCCGCGCGCCATATTCATATGTCGCCTGAAGACGCTGTGCAGCGCGGATTGAAAGACGGTGATTATGTGGAGGTCAGGTTGGGGGAGGGCATCCGTGGCGTGTCCTTTGCCAATACGCTGATTCGCGTGAAGCCCGGTTTTGTGACCGAAATGCATATTGATACTGATGAGGCGAATGCCGCGGGCATTCAGGTGGTCACCCAAGGGGAGTTGGTGCATCACCCGCAAGCGGTGCAGGCAGATGTGGTGGCCAGCGTCCAACTGGGGCTGCGCGACGATATCATACATTGAGGGCAATGCGCCGCTCAGGGGGCCGTGCCCTGAGCCGCCATGCGCTGAGCGGCTGACCGGCGCGACGGGCAGGCTTGCCCGCGCGCCATGCCTCAGCTTGCGATTTACTCGATGTCCAGCAGCTCTACTTGGAACACCAGTGTGGCATCTGGCCCAATAACAGGACCACTACCGCTGGCACCATAGGCCAAGTTGGAGGGGATGGTCAGCTCAAATTTGCTGCCCACGTTCATCAGCTGCAAACCTTCTACCCAGCCGGCAATCACGCCTGTGACCGGGAATACGATAGGCTCACCGCGTGCATAAGAACTGTCAAACACGGTGCCATCAATCAATGTGCCGTGATAGTGCACTTTGACACGGTCTTGCGTGGTCGGCTTGGCGCCATTGCCTGCCACCAATTGTTTGTATTGCAGGCCACTTTCGGTGGTGGTGACCCCTTCTTTAGTTGCATTTTGTGCCAAATAGGCTTCGCCATCTGCTTTGTTTTTCGCATGCGCGGCCATTTGTCTTTCTTGGCTTTCTTTCTGAATCTGCTCTACTGCGCTGCGTTTTTCAGCGTCGCTCAAGCGTGAGGGATTGCCAGCCATGACATCGGTCACTGCTAATACCAACGCCTCTGTGTCTATGGTCAAGCCATCGTTTTTAAGCTGGTGTGCCAAGTTTTCACCCACGATATAGCTTAAGCGCTGGGTAAGTGAATCTAATTGAGTTGCCATGGTGTGTTCTTTCTTAAATGAAGTGTTTTTCCTGAGGATGCAGGAACGCATGCGTCATTATGACGGAGAGTGGTGGTTAAAACAAAACCCGCCGTAGCGGGTTTTGTGTTTGAGAGGCGACATCCGCGCATTTCAAATCTCATGCGGGCTGCAGCCGTTCAGACTTAGGTTACATCATGCCGCCCATGCCACCCATGCCGCCCATATCTGGGCCTGCAGGTACCTCTTCTTTAGGCAATTCAGCCACCATGCAGTCTGTCGTCAGCATCAAGCCAGCTACGGAAGCGGCGTGTTGCAGTGCGGAACGTGTCACTTTGGTTGGGTCCAGTACGCCCATCTCAACCATGTCGCCATAGGTCTCGTTGGCCGCATTGTAGCCGTAGTTGCCTTTGCCTGCTGCGACGTTGTTCACAACCACAGATGGCTCAACACCAGCGTTTTGTGTGATTTGACGCAGTGGCTCTTCAACCGCGCGCAGAACGATCTTGATACCGGCTTCTTGATCCAGGTTGTCACCTTTCACTTTGGCAATCGCTTCACGGGCACGGATCAGTGCAACACCGCCGCCAGCGACGATACCTTCTTCAACCGCAGCGCGGGTGGCGTGCAATGCATCTTCCACGCGGGCTTTTTTCTCTTTCATTTCGATTTCAGTCGTTGCGCCAACCTTGATCACAGCCACACCGCCAGCCAGTTTGGCTACGCGCTCTTGCAGTTTTTCACGGTCGTAATCGCTAGAAGCTTCATCGATTTGTGTTTTGATCTGGCCGATACGGGCTTTGATCGCTTCTTCGTTACCTGCGCCGTCGATAATGATGGTGTTTTCTTTACCCACTTCGATACGCTTAGCTTGGCCCAGATCGTGCAGTTGTACGGCTTCCAGTTTCAGGCCGACTTCTTCAGAGATTACAGTACCGCCGGTCAGAATCGCGATGTCTTCCAGCATGGCTTTACGACGGTCACCGAAACCAGGCGCTTTCACAGCGGTTGTTTTCAGGATGCCGCGGATGTTGTTCACTACCAGTGTTGCCAGCGCTTCGCCATCAACATCTTCAGCGATGATCAGCAAAGGACGGCCCGCTTTAGCTACTTGCTCCAGGGTTGGCAGCAGGTCACGGATGTTAGAGATTTTCTTGTCGTGCAACAACACGAAAGGATTGTCCAGCAACGCGATTTGGCGCTCTGGATTGTTGATGAAGTAAGGAGACAGGTAACCACGGTCAAACTGCATACCTTCAACCACGTCCAGCTCGTTGCTCAGGCCAGAGCCGTCTTCAACCGTAATCACGCCTTCTTTGCCAACTTTGTCCATCGCGTCAGCAATGATCTGGCCGACAGAAGTATCGGAGTTTGCAGAGATCGCGCCCACTTGAGCGATTTCTTTGCTGGTTGTACATGGTTTGGATTGTGCTTTCAAATCAGCCACAGCGGCTTCAACCGCTTTGTCGATGCCGCGCTTCAGATCCATTGGATTCATGCCAGCAGCCACAGACTTCATGCCTTCGCGGATGATGGCTTGTGCCAATACAGTCGCAGTCGTTGTGCCGTCACCAGCGATGTCATTGGTTTTAGAAGCGACTTCTTTCACCATCTGTGCGCCCATGTTTTCGAACTTGTCTTTCAGTTCGATTTCTTTAGCCACAGAAACACCATCTTTAGTGATGGTTGGCGCGCCGAAAGAGCGCTCCAATACCACGTTGCGGCCTTTAGGGCCCAAAGTCACGCGTACAGCGTTAGCCAATACGTTGACACCATTTACCATTTTTTGGCGAACGTCATCACCAAATCTTACGTCTTTAGCTGCCATTTATATTCTCCTAAATTTCAAATGTTCGGGGATCGTTTGTGAGTGATTACTCAACAATCGCCATGATGTCTTCTTCACGCATCACCAGCAGTTCTTCGCCGTTGACTTTCACTGTCTGGCCGGAGTATTTGCCGAACAATACTTTGTCGCCGACTTTAACGTCTAAAGGAATCGCCTTGCCGTTGTCGTCTTTTTTACCATTGCCTACCGCTTGAACCACACCTTGGTCTGGTTTCTCGGTAGCGCTATCTGGAATCACGATGCCGGAAGCAGTAGTGCGCTCTTCTGCAGCGCGTTTAACAATCACACGATCGTGCAATGGACGAATGTTCATCAGATTCTCCTTGGAGTTTTCCTAAGTGTTATAGGGTAGGTTAAAACTAAAACAATAAAACGGTACGTATTTTAGCACTCACGTACCTTGATTGCTAATTGGGGGTGGGATTTTCTGATTTCAAGTGCAATGACGCAACTTTTTTATGGTTTTGTTATTTGTAATTCTCGATAATGAATATAGATAAACGTAAACTATTTATGCAGCTACGAGTTTAGTTTGATCCCAAATTGGTTTGCAAAAAAACTGTTAAATCAGAACTTAAGTTACAAGTGGCTTGAAATGTGGCCTTGCAAGATGCTTTCAAATTTTTGATTTATATTTATGTTGAATCTTGAGTTGAATTGCAGACGGTTTTTGCCAAACACGTTCAACAAAATGATTGAGGGGGGGCTCGATGCACGTATTTAAATGCTTACATTAACCATCAACCGGATGTGTGGGCGTCTGCAAATTGCGCTGATAAAAGGCTGCATCAAGCCATCGACCAAACTTAAAGCCTGCCTCTTTGATGGTGCCCGCGTGCGTAAACCCTAATTGGGTGTGCAAGCGAATACTGGCGGTGTTACTCGCATCGATACAGCCCACTAAAACATGCACATCAGATTGCACGGCTCTATTGATTAATGCTTGCAGCAACAATTGACCGATGCCATGACCTCTATGGTCCGGGTGTACATAGACACTGTGCTCTACCGTGTATTTGTAAGCTGGAAATGCTCTGAACGTTCCCCAAGTGGCAAATCCAAGCAGCGCGTCATCCTCATTCAGTACACCTATCACAGGAAAGTTGTTCGAGGCTTTGGTGTCAAACCAATGTGACATGGATTCAGCCGTCCTCGGCTGGTAGTCATAGAGCGCCGTTGAGTGCTTAATGGCATCATTCAGTATGAACAGAATGTCATTTGAATGATGATCTCGATGGCAGTTGATTATTCGCATCATGGCAACTTTAAAGCTGGAAACATAAAAATAGTAGCCATCCTACCCTAAGATCAACGCTAGGCTTAGGTATCTCAAGTGCGCTTGAAGTTTTTTAAGGCCGCTGAGACCAGCAGACCTGATTGGGCTATTGGCCTCCTTTTTGATCGCAAGTAACATGCGCCAACTTTTAATCACTTTGAATCGCAGCTGATCACTCAGCTTAAAGTCAACTAGAAAGGCCGCCAATGTCGTCATTGATGTACAAACTGATTTTTACCGTTGCATTCGCTGTAGCATCCTCCATCACCAAGGCCGCAGTGGTGCAAGTTAATTTTGACTATGCCCCTAACAGTGCGGCTGCAACCGTGAAGTTATCTGGTCAGTTTACATACGACTCAACAAACATCGGTGCAGATAACCTCGTTAACGCGAGCGATTTGCAAAGCTTTAGCTACACCCTGTCAAATAACGCATTGTCATTGACGACCGACCTGCTGGGAGTCAAAAACAGTCGTGGTGGCAGTTTTATTTTTACTTACGACCCGGCTATTCAGGCTTTTTTATTGGGCGCTGGTCAGCAGTTGTGGTCACCTGCTCGATCTGATGGCCTCTCTGATTTTGGTACGCAAGCGGCGAGGCGCGGTAGCTCAGTTTTCATGCGATTAAACGCCATAGTGAATGGCACGCTGTCCGGTCCCATTTTCACTGAGTCTGATAACGCAATCGCTGCGGCTAACAAATTTAGTTATACGGTGACAGCGGTGCCGGAACCTGAAAACTATGCAATGTTACTGCTCGGTCTGAGCCTGGTGACTGCCGTCGTGCGTCGCAAACAATCAGCTTAGCTCTGAGCGCATCTGTACTCAAAAAAGGGGGCGATGTTCGCCCCCTTTTTTCGTTTATTGTCTCTTATGGCATATGCCGGTTGATGAATGCTGAAATGAACGCTTGAGTTGCAGACAATATCCTAATCTAAGTTCGATGAATAACAGCGACTATCAGAGATATCGCTACTCCCTAAAAGCAAAGTATCTGTTTGGCTGACCTGGCTTTTCAATTCTTTCAAAGCAATTACTTTGGTAAGCCCATGTCTGCCAGTGCGCTAGAGGCCTCCATCATAATCAATAAATCGTAGGCGTCTTATCAGTAGCGCGTGTCAGTTGATTGCATTCGCTTAATGTAGCTCAACATGATTGATTCCAGTGGCTGAGCCAGCTGCGCGCAGCCGCCGCATCCATCGGTCTGGAGAAGTAATAGCCTTGTGCATAGCGGCAGCCCAATTCGCGTAAGCCAATCGCGGCCAGTGTATTCTCCACCCCTTCGGCAATGGTTTCCAGCCCCAGACTCTCCGCCAGTTTGAGGGTAGATGCAATCACCTTTCTCGATTTTGGCGAACTCTCCATCGTGGTAACAAACGATTTATCGATCTTGAGTTCGGTAAACGGCAATTGCGCCAGCTGTGCCATGGAGGAGTAGCCGGTGCCAAAGTCATCAATACTGAGCTTAAACCCCAGCGCACGCCAGCGACTCAGCACCTGTTGAGCTTGTTCCGGGTCGAGCAGGGCCGCTGTTTCAGTCAGCTCCAAAATCACGCGACTGGGGGCAATGTCGTGGGTCTTGCAGGCGTGCAGCAGCTGACCAGTCAGAGCCTCGTGGTGAATGCTGGTCGCTGAAATGTTGAGCGAAAAAGTCAGTGGCAGGTCTTGGTTACTTATTAAGCCTAGGCTATGTATAAAGCCCAGCCCTTGGTCGATGACCCACGCTGTCAATGGATTGATCAGACCGGTTTGCTCGGCCAATGGGATGAATCGTTCTGGCAATTGCATACCCGCTTGCGGGTGTCGCCAGCGTAGCAGGCCTTCAAACCCCATCACTTTGCCGCTCATCAGCTCGATTTGGGGTTGATAGTACACCTCAAATTGCTGCGCCTGAATGGCGGTTTCCAGCGCGGCTGCATCCAGTGATACACGCGGTGTGGCCGCCTCATCTGGCAGGTGCGCATGCTGGTCTATCGAGGTTTGATCCGCCAGCAGGTGGCGAACGATTTGCGGGTGAAAGGGTTGATGCAGAATGCCGCGAATATTCAATGCGTGCTCAAGTGCTGCCAACTGTGCTGCGGGCAGCGTGGCACTGCCTATGCCACTGGTAAGGATGATGGCAGGCGCATTTTCTAGCTGGGACAGCGTTTCCAGCACCGCCAGACCATCCAAGTCTGGCATCAGCCAATCGATGGCCAGATGCGTGGGCTGCCAACTGTGTACGACATCCATCAGCTGCGTGGCCGTCGCTATCGTTCGGACTTCATACCCCTGTAACGTGGCAGCTTGGCTGAGTTGCAATGCCAGAGCCTGATCATCATCCAGTATCAGTAGTCGGCTGGAAGCCATCACGTGATCTCCTTGATAGGGTGTGCGCCACGCAACGCGTAGGCGAACGGCTGTAAGTGTTCGGCAATAGTTTTATGGTAATGTAATTTTGAAAAAAACGGTATAGGATAAATGTGCGAGTGATACTACACATTTGTCTGCTTGCCCGCCCCCAGTGGAGAGGCGGTTGTGAAGAGGCGATTGTGGAGAGGCGATTGTGGAGAGGCGCGTTAAGCGGCGCTGTGCGGCAGACTGTCGAAGCGCGGCAGTTGCACACTGGTCAGATAGCCGTCGACTTGGCTGTGTGGCATGGGCTTGGCAAAGAAATAGCCCTGAATCAGCTGGCAGCCCATGGCGTGCAAAAATCTGACCTGACTCTCGGTTTCAGCGCCTTCTGCCACGCATTCCATGTGCATGCCGTGGCACAGCGCGAGGATAGAGCGCACGATGGTCTGGCTGGTGGTATTGGTCTCGATGTCCTTGACGAAGCTGCGGTCTATCTTGAGTTTATCCAGCGGTAGGTTCTGCACATGACTGAGGCTGGAGTAGCCAGTGCCAAAGTCGTCCAGCGCGGTCTTGGCGCCTGCCAGCCGCAGCAGCATGATGTTTTCTCTGGCGGTTTCAAAGTCCTGCAACAGCGCCGTTTCGGTCATCTCGAATACAAAACGGTCCGGGGCGAGGCCGCTGGATTGCATGATGGCAATCAGCTCTTTCACCACCGTCTGGTTGGTCACGTCAAACGCAGACAGGTTAAACGACAGGCGCATATGGCTAGGCCAGGTCGCCATTTGTTGCAGTGAGCGCCTGAACATCAACTTGGTGATGTCGGTAATCATGCCCAAGCTCTCTGCCACTGGAATGAACATGGCCGGCGAGACCGGGCCTATGCTTGGGCTTTGCCAGCGAGCCAGGCTTTCAAAGCCACATACTTGGCCAGCATGCATGTCTACGATGGGTTGATAGACGGCAAACATCTCGCTTTCGATGTCAGCGCTGCGCAAGGCTTGGTCGATACGGTTCAGTTGCTGGCGCTCTTGCTCTAGTGCCTCGGAGAAAATTTCGAGGTTGCCGCGCCCGGTGCGTTTCACATGGTACAAGGCAAAGTCGGCGTGCTCGTATAGGCTTTGCGCAGAGGCTTTATCGTCGCAGGCGATACAGGCGCCCATGGAAGCTTTCACGCTGATCAGCAAGCCATCAATACTGATGGGCTGCGAGATGGCATGGTTGATCTCGTGCGCCACGTGTTTGAGTGAGCCGTGATCGTCATCCGTCACCAGATGGAAGGCAAACTCATCGCCGCCCAGGCGATAAAACTGCACCTGATCGGTACGGATATTAGCGAGGCGCTTGCCCACTTCTACCAGCACCAGGTCGCCAATGTGGTGACCATGGATGTCATTGACGGGTTTGAAGTTGTCTAAATCCAAAATGCCGACGGCAAAGCACTCAGCGGTCTGCTGCGCCAAGGCGAGTTGCTGGTCTACCTGCACAAAAAACTGCCGACGGTTAGGCAGCTGCGTCAGCACATCCTGGTTGGCCAGACGCTGGTTTTCCTTGAGCAGCGTTTGCGTCTCGTGCGTGGCATTGACCCATTTATCAAACATGCTGGTACTGCCGCGCATGGTGAGTAGCATGCCCACTTCAAACACCAGAATCAGCAGCGTGATCAGGTGCGCGTGCTCAAAGTTGCCACGGTAGATACAGGCAATCGCCGAAGAGATCATCAGCAGATTGTAGGCATAGGCGGCCGGCCCGAGCTTGCTCAGGATAAACGCAAAGCAAAAGCCATACAGCATGTTATGGATAATCAGGAAATAGTGGCCGAAGGTATCGGTGAGCGGGTAGAGGTAGAGGCTGCGCCAGAAGGTAAAAAAGCCGGCCAGCACAAACACGATGGAGGCAATCTCTAGTCGCTTGCGGATTTTTTCAATCGACGGATGTTCAGTGCGATACCAAAACCAGTACAACAGCAGGCTCACACCAATCGCCATGCGTAACAAGGGGGTCGCGACTGACAGTGACCAGTGCACCTGGTCATTTAAAACGATCATCTGGATGCTCAGCGCACTGATCGCCGTAAAAATGGCAACAGGCACATCATCGAGCAGGCTGTTGTAGCGTGCGCGCAAGACTTCCGGGCTGGTCGTTTTAAAAAAAGAAATCATGAGTGTAAAAATAAGCGTCCTGTGCGCCATGTTAAGGAGCACGCAGGCAATTCAATCCACTGGAAATAAGGCTCTTTTTTGCTTAGTTCTTCATTAAGGGCGGCAGCGACCGGGGGGAAGAGGGCGGGCAGAAACAGCACATTACCGTATTTTTTCATAAATCAGCGTACTTAGCCAATCCATGAAAATGCGTACTTTTCGAGGTAGGTTGCGTCGGTGCTGTTTTGTAACGGAGTGACTGTTTTGCCACGGCCTGTTTCGTCAGGGCGCACGCGGCGTGGATAGTGTTAGGTAGGGCAGGGGCAACTGCGGTATGCTAGTGAGGACATGTCGAATGGCTAAATCTCGTGCAACAGCAAACCATATTACAAATCAATCTGAGCTACGACCAGCCGCAAGATCGCTTGCTGCTCAAGGCTGCGGTTAGCGAGCAGCAGGAGATACAGGTCTGGCTGACCTACCGCATTGCGCGCCAGATGTTTAAGGTGCTCAATCAGGACGCGCATTTGCCACAATCGGCCACAACCATGGCGACCTCTGCCACGCAGACGCTGGCGCAAGCTTCGCGCCAGTTTGAGGTCGAGGCGGAGGCAGTTCGCCAGCTAGATGCGCTGGATTTTGATACGGCTTATCAGGAACGCAGTACGGTGGTGAATGCGCAGACACTGCTGGCAGTAGAGACCCGTTTTGTCTCTATCAATGATCAGCTCAATCACATGCAACTGGTGTGTGACGGCGGCACCAACATCAATATGAACCTGACCCCGCCACTGGTGCTGGCGATGACGCGCATGCTCATGATGGCGAGCCAGCACGCGGGCTGGACCTTGCCGACCTCTCCCAGCAAGGAACCAGAAGCCGTTTCCAGTATCGTAGTTCAAGTAGAGTCAGACAAACAGGTATTACATTAATGGATTACACCACACTCGGCGACAGCGGTATTCGCGTCTCCAAAATCACGCTGGGCACCATGACCTATGGTGACCAAAACACGCAACAAGATGCAGAGCAGCAACTGGATTTTGCCCTCGCGCAAGGCATCAACTTTGTAGACACCGCCGAGATGTACCCGGTGCCACCGCGTGCAGAAACCGTCACCCGCACCGAAACCATGCTGGGGCACTGGATCCGCAAACAAGCGCGCGACCGCTTTGTCCTCGCCAGCAAAGTCGCCGGGCCCAGACGTGGTATGCACTGGATTCGTGGCGGCCCCAGTGGCATGGACCGTGACAATATCCGTCAAGCCGTGCATGACAGCCTGACCCGGCTGCAAACCGATTATCTGGATGTGCTTTATCTGCACTGGCCGGAACGCAATGTGCCCATGTTTGGGCAGTATCAGTTTGACCCCGCCGCCGAGCGCGACGCTCAGGGCCAGCCCATCGATTGGGTGCAGATACAGACACAGCTGGAAGTGTTGGCTGAGCTGATCCGCGAGGGCAAGGTGCGCGCCATCGGCCTCAGTAATGAGCAGCCGTGGGGGCTGATGGAATTTTTGCGTCTGGCGCGTGAACAGGGGCTGCCACGCATCTCTGTGCTGCAAAACTGCTACAACCTCATGAACCGCGGCATGGAGTTTGGCATGAGTGAGGTGTTGTACCGCGAGCGCGTGAGCTTGGCTGCCTATTCGCCGCTGGCGTTCGGTCACCTCACCGGCAAATATGTCGATGATCCCGCCACGCCTGGGCGGGTCACCCTGTTTGAGGGCTATGCCAGACGCTATAAAAAACCAGGGGTGCCATTGGCAGCCAAAAACTATGCCGAGCTGGCACGCGCGCATGGCCTCACACCCACCCAGCTCGCGCTGAGTTTTGTCTATCATCGCTGGTTTGTGGGCACCACCATCATAGGCGCCACCAGTATGGCCCAGTTGCAGGAGAACTTAGCGGCGTATCAGGTCAGGCTCAGTGATGAGGTCATGGCTGCCATTGAGCAACAACATCTGCTGATGATGAATCCGGCCCCCTGATTGCGGCGGCCCAGAAAGGAAATCTGCATGTTCACGCTGGTCCGCTGGCACCGCCTTTGGCTGTGCGCCTGTTACTTGTTGCTGAGCGCAGTGGCCAATACCGCGCAGGCCGCCACCGAGAATGACTTGCAGCAAGCTCTGCATACCTGCCAAAGTACATTTGCCGAGGATGCCACGCGCCGATTGGCCTGTTTTGATCAAGTGGCTACGCAATACCGCCCGGCGCAACCGGTGCCTGCCGTGCTGTCGCCTAACCAGCAGTCACTGGTGACGCAGGTGAATGCCAACACCGGATTTTTGTCTCGTAAATGGCATCTCAATGGGCAAGACGAGTTGCACTTTACTGATCTGGAGACGCACCAGCTCAATTACCTGATCACAGCTTACTCCAACAACCCGAATGAAATCCCTAACTCGCCCTCTAGACCCAATACGCAGGCACGTGATCTGGGGCACAACGACCTGCATTTTCAGATCAGCCTAAAAACGCAGTTGATGAACCTGAGCGACTGGTTGCCCGACAACCGCTGGGTGCAGAGTGCGCGACTGTGGGGGGCGTATACCCAGCAGTCGTTCTGGCAAGTCTACAACCCGCAACAGTCGCGCCCCATGCGCGATCATAACTATTCGCCCGAACTGATCCTCTCTTTGGGGCTGAATAAGCCCGAGGCCGGTCAACCCTGGCAGTCGGTGATGCCGGACATGCTCAATGTGGGGGTGGTGCATGAGTCCAATGGCCGCTCACAACCGTTGTCACGCAGCTGGAACCGATTGTATGTGCAGGGCGGCTGGCAGCTCAATGAACGTACCACGTTGCTGGTGCGACCCTGGTGGCATATTCCAGAGAGCAAGTCTGAGGATGATAACCCGGATATCAGTCGTTATATGGGCTATGGCGATGCCACGCTACGCTGGGATAATGCCGCCAATACCACGGCGGCTAGCCTCACGCTGCGCAATAATCTGCGCAGCGATAACAAAGGCTATGTGAAGGTCGATCTGCAGTACAAACCGCTCAAAAGCGAGAGCGTGCGGTTTTATGCCATGCTGGCCAGTGGTTACGGCGTGTCGCTGCTAGATTATAATCAGGCGCAAACCTTTTTCGGCTTTGGCTTTGCCGTAGGTGAGTAATGTTTATGAACGAGTCCCTGCCACCATGCGTCCCCTAACCAAGACCTTTCAACGCTTTCTGGCCTCCGAGCAGGCAAGCAGCGTTTTACTACTATTGATGACAGTACTAGCGCTGGTGATGGCCAATAGCGCCTGGGCCGCGCATTATCATCATTTTTGGCACACACCGTGGGCTGGCTTAAGCCTAGAGGAGTGGGTGAATGATGGTCTGATGGCGATTTTCTTTTTGCTCATTGGCCTGGAGCTCAAGCGAGAGCTGTATGTCGGCGAGCTGTCCAGCGTCAACAATGCCTTACTGCCCACCATCGCCGCCATGGGCGGTATGCTGGTGCCGGCCGGCCTGTTCTGGGCCATGAATCATGGCACGCCCTATCAGGCGGGGGTAGGTATCCCGATGGCAACCGATATTGCGTTTGCGCTCGGTGTGCTCGCTATGCTCGGTGCGCGCGTGCCGGCACCCCTCAAAGTGTTTTTAGTGGCCTTCGCCGTGATAGACGATCTGGGCGCCGCCATCATGATTGCGGTGTTTTACACCGCTTCACTCTCTTGGCCGCATCTGCTGGCGGCGCTTGGTGTGTTAGGCATGCTGTGTGTGCTTAACCGCTTGCGCGTGCACGCCATGTTGCCTTATTTGCTGGGCGGTGCGCTGATGTGGTGGCTCACCCTGCAATCGGGCGTGCATGCTACCCTGGCTGGCATCGCCCTGGCGTTTGCCATCCCCTTTAAACAGCGCGAGGCTGAGGCGAGTTCGCTGTCGCACCGCCTGGAGCATGCCCTGCATCTGCCGGTGGCCTTTTTCATCTTGCCCATATTTGCCTTTGCCAATACCGGTGTACACCTCGATGCGCACGGCACGGCGCAGGTGCTTACGCACAGCAACAGCCTAGGTATTATTGCCGGGTTGGTGATTGGCAAACCAGTGGGCATTACGCTGGCGGTGTTGTTGGCGGTGTGGAGTGGGGTGTGCCGCTTGCACGCGCCCTTGCGCATGGTGCATGTGGTAGGGGCGGGTATGCTGGGAGGCATAGGCTTCACCATGTCCATCTTTATTACCAACTTGGCGTTTGGGGCATGGCCAGAGGCGATCAACCTTTCCAAAATGGCGATACTCTCGGGCTCCGTCTTTGCCGGCCTGATGGGCTGGGTCTGGTTGCGCGCGGTATTACCTAGGCCGACTCAGTAAAATCATGAGCTGTTTTTAAGCGTGCTGCGCATGCGATGCATGCGGTGGCTGCGTATAGTGTGAATCAAGACATTCATTCACACTTCAACAAGGAGATCACCATGTGGACTAAACCAGCAGCAACTGAAATGCGTTTTGGCTTTGAAGTAACAATGTACGTGATGAACAAATAATCAAGCGTTAACTTGCATATAAAAATACCCGGCCATGTGCCGGGTATTTTTTTGGCTGTGCAATGTAATGAGTTGAGTAAAGTCTCCCCCAGCGCTTTATTGAACCACTGAGATTTCATCCTTTACCGCAGTCACACCTTTTATCTGTTTGGTCAGCATCACGGCCTTGTCAGCTTCGGCACGTGATTTGGCATTGCCAGACAACTCTACCAAGCCATTGCTGTCTGTCTCTACCTTAATGTCTGTCGCGCTCACGGTTTTATCTTTGGCAAAAGCCGCTTTTACTTTGGCCGTAATCACCGAGTCTTCTACCTTGGTGGCCAAAGAGTCACCATCGGCGGCATAACTCGCCAGAGGTAAGGCCAGTGCACTCAATAACAACAATGATTTGATCGCATGTTTCATGATGATTCCTTGTCTCGTTTAACGAGTGCTCATTATCAGAAAAAGCGCCCCGGTCACGGTATACACCAATCGCTGATACTGGCGTAGGAGTCGGCTGACGCCAGCCAAAAGTGCGATACCATAGCGTTTTGTAATCAGGTCGTCGTCGCGCATGCAGTTGTATACCCAGAGTGTCGGTCAGGGCCAGCCCCTGCTGTTTTTACATGGATTGTTTGGCTCGGCCGATAACTGGGGCAGCATCGCCCGGCATTTTTCCGCGCAGTATCAGGTCATTTGCGCGGACCTACGCAATCACGGGCGCTCACCGCACGCGGCAACCCAAACGCTGTGTGGCATGGCCGATGACGTGCTGGAGACCTTAGATGCACTAGGCCTCGCGCAGGTTTGCCTGATTGGCCACTCTTTGGGCGGCAAGGTCGCCATGCAATGTGCCAGCCAAGCCCCATCGCGCTTCATTGGGCTGGTGGTGGTAGACATGGCCATGCGGTCTTACCACGATACCCACACCCCGCTGATCAACGCCATGCAAGCGGTTGATTTGAGTCAGATGCCCTCGCGCAGTGCCGTCGATAAAGCCCTGTCCGCCATCATCCCCAACCTCATGGTGCGCCAGTTTTTGCTCACTAACCTAGTCAAGCAAGGTGAGCAACTGCAATGGCGTATCCCGCTCAACGCCCTCAAAGCCAACTACCCACATTTTATTGCGGCGATGGACGCCCATTTTGATGGGCCCAGCCTGTTTATTCATGGTGCGCGCAGTGACTATGTGCAGCCGGGCGACATCACCCAGTTGCAACAACATTTTCCGCAAGCGGCGTTTGTGAGCCTGCCCACCGAGCATTGGGTGCATGCTGAGCAGCCGCAATTATTTATTCAGGCACTGCAAGATTACTTAGGTTGATAAACAACATCACGATGGGCATGTTTGATTGAAACGCGGGGTTCAGGTATTTTTCTGGTGCGCACACCAACTATAAAAATACTCAGGGATCTCTCAGCTATGACTCGCTTCATCACGCGGTTAAATACGTTCATCACTGCCGCTACACTGGCCTTACTTTCAGGCTGCGCTTCCGTTGATCAGATGCAACAGAAACTCGCGCAATCCTCAGCGCCGCAGGCCGCCAGTATCGCCGAAATGCCCTTTGAAACCTTAAACACCGGGGTAGAGCAGTCTGTGGTGTTTGGCGAAAAAACACCCACTTTCCAGTTTCCGCACGGGCGTGGCTACTATGCGGCCTTTGCCCTGGCCGAGAGTGGTCAGCCACGGCTAGTCACGCTTAAAACCGCTCTGAGCTCTAGCTATCTCCCATCCGCCTCGATTTTGGTGCCTAATCTGTGGGTGCTAAATAAAGACAAACAACCCATCGCCAAGGTAGAAAACTACCGCATCGAAACCGATAGCAACTTTTTTACCGGCACCACCTACTACGCCGACGTACCCATCCAGCCTGAGGCAGCGTTTCTAGTGGCCTACGCCGCACCTACCCATGCCGATAATATTTATGAGTATTCAGAAAATGGCACTGAATACGCCTTGCCTCTTGCCCCGGCAGGCAAGTTTCAGATCACAGCAGGTAGCTTGCTGCCACCAGAGACCAATTTTTCAAAAGTGACCATTAAAGACTCCGTGCAAGTGCATGCCTACGATAAAGCCGACTTCTTTTACGTAGAAAGCATAGATGGCAAACCGATTAAAAACAGCCTGCAACGCTCCATGCAGTTAAACCGTGGCAAAGGCTTTCGCATGGACCCCTACGTGATTGATCGGCAAGTACCAACCAACAAACCGATCAAACTGGTATTAGCCGCCAAAACACACTACGGCGCCCCGATTCAAGAGTTCTTAAACAAGGTTTATCAGGTGAAAGGCGAGATTAGTTTTGTGCCAGAACAGGGTAAAAAATACACCGTTTTTATGCTTAATTTAATAACTGATTAAGAAAAACAAGAAGGAATTTTATGAATTATTGGTGGGTGAATCAAAATCATACTTATAAGCAAGAAGCCTATTAAGGTTTCATGCGGTCGCCTACATTAGTTTTTCTGACGATGTGGTTATGTTAGATTCAGTTAAAGCTTCCAATGACGAATTAAATGCTTGGTCGCTGGACTCTAACCAGAGTTGCGAGTCTCTAAATAAAAGGAAAAAAATCTTCATGCAATTTCATCGTGACAATATATTTAAAAATGACTGACATTTAGAGATGAAGATAATTCTTGCAAAGATTGGATCTGTATTTGGCTGGTTGTTCGAGTTGAAGATATTGGAAATATCGTCCAAAAAGGATGCAAGTGCACTGATTGGAATAACTGGAGTTGCAAACGCAGTTGTCGAAAAAATTTCTCCTGCTGGAGACTTGGAAAAATCATTTCTTATTTTCGACGGACTTCAAAATCCGACTCAAGAATTACTGCTGATGACTAATCAGCTCGAGTTAGATGAAGTGTTGTCGCATTCGAAAGAAAGTCATCTCAAAAGTACACTCAAGAATTCCATTTTAAGAGGTAACCTTCTTGCGGAACAAATCGCCAACACTGTCATGGATGCAAGTGATTTGGAAAACATGCTTGAAGTAAATCAAGATGAGTTTTCAGTCCGCGGAGTCATCGCAAATGCTTCAAAGCCGAAAATGTCCATACACATTGAGGGAGAACAAGCATTAAGCACCGGCGGAGGGCTTGCCGTTCCAAAACAGCTTGCTAAAGGGAAGTCAGTTAGTTTTACTGGATGCACCGTGGTAGATGTCTCGCGACGCGGTTGGGTGAAAATTTTAAAGCCGGCAACGAGTGAGCTGGGTTATGCAGAGGCGATCATTTTTTATGTAAACAGAAAATCGAAGGATTTTAACCTGCTAAATGCAGCAAGAATTTTTGATTGTTTGATCGATTGTCAGTTAATCAAGTTCGAAAAGGTTTCCAATGCTAAGGAGCGATTCGAGTTGTTAACAATTTCAAATCAAAATGAACTTTTGGGTAACTTGATTGAAAAGTTAAAAGTCTGGGGAGACATGTCATAAAAACACCTTATCAAGGTCATTCTTGAGATGATCTATATGTTTGGTCAGAGGTTAAGTTTCCTGCGAGAAACTGTGTGTGTAATTCTTTGATTTTTAATGGTTTTTTATTGTTGTTTACCGCGGGAAACTTGAGTTAATTAATTGATTTTCATTGTATATCTGGGTGAGCTCTGAGAGGGGGCAGTGATAATTAAAACGAGTACGATGTTTTACTGCTTATCAAAAGTTGAGCACATTTACCTGAAGCTGCATCCGCCCTAACTGGCACAGCGTTTGATTCGTCTCTATTAATGCCCGTGATAAACCTCAAAAGTTACCTCAACCACTGAACAGCCGATATAAACTCTATCTTTGAACAAGCATCATGATGCGTTAATTATTTCCTGCTGACGGCTCAGACATTGTTTTATGCGCGTCTTCAATGCTTGGCTGGCGCCAAAGTGATCAGCGATATTTATGAGCTCATGAAGGGCGGTTTCATGAATAGTGCGGATGAGATCATTTGCCTCATTTGAATTCAGCCCGAAGTGCGGTGCCGCACTCAGTGCTAATCCTAAACTTGAGTTGTGATTACCGGGTGTAATTGCGAGCTGCTGATAGCCAAGGTTTGTCAGTTGCATGACAACATCAAATGCCGGTGCCAGTTTGTACTGACCCTTGCTCACATGCAGCATGCCATGGTTTTTCACGTGATCGTCAGTATTGTCGACCATCAAATTGAAAATCAACCTTCTATACAATTGATCTAAATCGTGCGTAGGATTGATTGAAATCTTTCGAATGGTCTGGGCCAATTCAATATAACTTCCGCCATCGCTTTCATATGGTACATTCAAGATTGCCGAGGCAGATAAATAATGTATACGGCGCTCACGATGAATATCGCCCTCACGGTCAAAGCGCTTCAGCAGCAGTGCGTGCCCATGCTGAATCCTTTCAAGACGAGCAGGGGAGACTTCAATCCCGCATAGCTCAGCGACTTTTAATAAGCATATTTCTAGCAACTCAACATCATGGTCATCGCCTTGCGTAGGGAATTTTGCAATCCATCGTTGATCATCGTGTACAAAAGTCGCTTTTGGCCTGGCACCACCAAGCGTCCCACCACGTTGAAGTAGTCGACGCATTTCTGGCGTAACTTCCATTGAAAGCTCAAGCATCCTGACCGCAGTAGACATCTCCTCCAGAGTGATTAACGTAGGCTCCGGATCGAACGCACCTAAAGGAAGTGCTTCACTAAAATACATGGCCCCCACACGATTGGTATTTGTGAGTAGCAAAGCATCAATATCATCTAGCGTGCGACCATATTGTGCCTCCAGCACTCTACGGCCCCAGCTATCAGGTAATGCATCGCGAAGAGTTAGCGGCAAAGCGCCACCATCTCTCATCCGGCGCTCAGGCAATGCAATAACCGCACCACTCAACGGCATGTATTCATTATTTAAGGCAAAGGCGTTGGGCGAGGCGAGGTATTGTGACCCATACGCATACTCCCCTGATTCAATCACGCCTCTGCGCGCTATTTTTAGCAGGCCTACTGGAATCGGAGCCTGGTTAGGGTTATTTGCCAGACCTACATATATCTTGCGATCAGAAGTTTCGCTCATCATCTGAGATTACTCCTGCAATCGGTTTCGTTTTAGATTTCCTGACGCGAGTCGTTGAATTTGTGCTCAAAGGTAATGGCGCCACTGAGTTTAAAGAATCAATCTGACCAAAGAGCCATAAAGCATTGGCAATGATTCCAATACTTGCCGTAGGCTTGCCAGCCTCAATCGCTCGGTAAGTGTTTTGAGAGCAAAAGAGGCGGTCTGCCATGTCTTTGATTGTCCACCCTTGTGCTACGCGGCTAGCGCGAATTCTGAGCCCAAGATTTTCCAAAGACTTAAGCGTCTCTGGATTTGCAGTAATAATTGAATTTGAGTTCTTTGGCATCAATAAAATGATATTAAAGGCATTTAATGTTCATTTTATTGAATATTTATTGAAAAGCAAGTTGAATCTCAAAAAGCCATTAGTTTGGCATGGTGGAAAGTTAAGATTGTTTCATATTTTCAACTATTCACTTGCTGAGGGTCGGTTATATCTGGCAGTTGTCATAAGTCTATTTACCCTCCGTATTGTGTTCTGGTCTATACATCGCACATTACCAAAGAGCAGACTCTAGGTACTTAGCTGACGCCTGTTTGGTGTAAACGAAAGGTGCTGATTCATTCGGATCAGGTAGCCAATACACAAGTGAAGATTGTATGCTGTTTCTGAAAGCTTCTTTCAACTGCTGAAGCGGGAGTGGATTAACCGCAAAACATATAACGACCGTGGTAAAGCAAAGCGGGATATCTTCGATTACATCGAGTTCTTTACAACTCAAACAACCCCTCCAAAACTTATTGCACTTAGTATCTTCTTTATTTCTGCCGCTCCGAAATCAGATACTGCAAAAGCTATGGGAGTGCTTTGCAACAATATATGAGGCTCGGTCAACCATTTGTTAGCAAGTGATTCGGAGCCAAAAGTGTCAATTGCAATCCTTTGGACTTCAATTTGATTAGCTGAATACTCATATTCGGCTTTCATAACTTATTCCCAATCGGAAAATTGGTTAATAAAAAGTAATTAAAAAGAGAAATCAGCGAGGGTATAAATAATTTTGTGTAAACGGTCATTTTGCAGGAAACTGCGCACGT
>CAYTIV010000006.1:0-31360 GCA_964437895.1 uncultured Methylotenera sp. | reverse complement strand
ATGCCTGTTGTAAGAGGTGCTGCAGCTTTTTTATTGCTGAGCCGTCGGCTTGCCGCTTGGTCGGGTGCCGGCTATTTGCATGCTATTCATCGGCTGCAGCCATCGCATCAATTTCACCGGTATGTGTTTTCTGCGATTGATAGCCCTACGCTGGTGGGGTGGTTGCCAGCGTTAGAACAAGCCGGCGTGCGTGTGCGCGGTATCTACCTACAGTCGCACACTTTGTTTTGCTGGTTACCACAGCTACTTGGGCCAAACATGCCACCCCCCAGTGCGCATGTCTTGTGTATACAGGTGAGCCCGTTGTCGGTGCGCATCAGTTATTCGCACCATCACCAGTTGGTGCATAGCCAAAGCTTATGGTGGCAAGATGCATCTACAGGCTCTTCTCGGCAACGACCCCTCGCGAGTGCGTTGCAGCAAGCCTATCTCAATATGTTGCAGCAACCTTGGTTTAAAGCTGGGGTTGCTTTGCATGTGCTTTGCTTGGGTGGGGATGCTGAAGACATGCCATCGCTACAGGCATTGCTGCCTGCGGACAGCGTGTGGCGTTTCTGCCCACAGGAGACGTTATGTGCCGCAGCGGATGGACTGCCATCATCAGCACTCCCTGAATGTATGGACTGGTTTGCAGTGCGCAGTGTCTTGTCTGGGTGTCGTTTGCCCAATCTGGCGCCGCCGCGCACATTACTTCTGCACCGTGCGCTGCAACTCCGGCCAACGTTACACGCTATGGGTACTTTGTTGCTGTTGATGTTGCTTTGTCTCGGCTGGCTGGTTGAGCAGACGCGACAGCAGCTGGAAGCTGAGCGCCAGGCGATGATGGTACACATGCAAGCAACACCCTCGCCACAGGCCTCCGTGCCTAGCCGAGAGCGAGTGCAAGCCCTGCAGGCGATAGATGCGGTCAGCCAGACGCTGGCGACGTCGCTTCGTTTGCCGGATCAGGCGTTGGTCCCGCTATTGCCTGTTTGCCGTGGTTTGAAATTTTGGCAATTACGCGCGATTGATTGGCAATCCAGTGGGGTGAGCTCTGTAAGTGCCATGCCATCACTGGCTGTCAAGGCGCCTCGTGCGCAAATTCGGTTGACCTGGGTCGGTTTAGGGGCGCCTGCGCTAGTCGACGCTGGTCCATTACAGCAGGAGTGGCAGCGGCTAATGCAGCTTCTGCGCCGCTTGCCTATGGTCAGTCAGTTGACTGTTCAGCCCCTTGTGGGCACTCACGGACAAAGCGAGGTAGACGGTCGTACGGACCAATGGCTGGGACCGCGCATGACGCGTGTGGTGACGCTCACTTTACAGGATGACCGACCATGACGGTGCATATGATGGCTTACTGGCGCCACTTAAGGTGGCTGTGCATCGGCTGGATTTTCGCACTGCTACTCACTAGTGTACTCGTCGGCTGGAGCGTGTACCTGCAGTCGGTTGTCGCTGCTGCGTGGGCGCAACAGCAGAGTGCTTGGGTGGCATGGCAGCAGCAGCGCGCACTCAGCCTGCAATATCAGCAATGGCAGGCGGCGCATAAGCGTCAGCGCGCGCAGTCAGTGATGCTGGCATCAGAAGACTGGCCGGTGCAACTCTTCACTTTGCAGCAAGCGTATGGCTTGCCACATTTGACCTACCAGATTCAGCCCGCCGTTGCCTGTCATGCCACTGATTGTGACCTGCCTGCGCTGGCCGCATTGCCACCGGGGGGGACGCTATTGCGTACGCCCTTACAGCTACGCTGGTCGTTGACTACCATTTCGCCCACGCTGCAATGGCTGCACCGGCTGGCGCAGCACGCGCTAGGTATGCTCAGGGTACGTCAATGTACATGGAGTGTATCCAGTGCTACAACAACATTAGAGGCGGTGTGTGAGGTCGAGGTGTTTCATTTTTCACCTAATCCCCTGGCCGATGACGGAGCGCGACATGTGTCGCCATGATGCGCAGGGGTGGGCCATCGCGGCCTTGCTTCTGATGTTGACCGGCTTGAGCGTCAGCCTGTGGTTTGGTCAAGCTTCATTACGTCCGCAACACATGCAGAGCCAGCAAACGCAAGTCGTACTGGCTCAAGCGCAACGGGCACTGTTGTCGTATGCCTTGCAACCGCTAACGGCATCTTCCTGCGCCTTAAACTGCCCACGGCCTGGTGACTTGCCTTGCCCAGACACCAATAATGATGGCGTGGCTGAGAGTGCTTGCAGCAATGGTGTACGCCTAGGTCGCCTGCCCTGGAAAACGCTGGGGACTGGCGACCTCAGAGATTCTAGCGGTGAGCGGCTGTGGTACGCGGTGTCTGACCGCTATAAAAATAATCCACGGCTGCTGCCTTTGAATCTAGATACGCCGGGCACATGGAGCGTAGCAAACAATCAAGGATTGGTGTGGGATGCCGCGCAAGGTCAAGGCGTGGTCGCCGTCGTGATTGCGCCTATGCAGCCCTTGGTGCGGGCGGATGGCTGGGCGCAATCGCGGCTGCCGGAAGGGGCTGTGTTAGCCAAAAATTATCTGGATGTCAGCCAGCAAGGCGATCATGCCAGCCCACAGGAGGGCGCGCGGCAGGGATTTCTGATGGCCATGTCTGATGCACATTTTAATGATGTCATCTTGCCTCTGACGGCCAGCCAGATACATCAGGTGATGCAAAAACAAGTCTTGTCCGAACTCAAGCGCAGTATGCGCTGCCAAGTGCTGCCATGTATGACCTACCCGGCACCCGCCGCCATCAGTGATGGAGGCTGTTTGGGATCGGCCAATGTGATTGACGAGCAATGTCTGTCGAGCACCGAGAGTGCAGGCCGATTGCCGCTTGATGCCAACGCACATTGGCCAGTGGCGGTGCAGCATGTGCTGGATGGCCATGCGCAACACCATTGGTTTCAGCAGAATGGCTGGCGTGAGCAGGTGTTTTATCAGCCCACCAGTCACGAGGTTAACTTGGTCATCAGTGGCGAGACCCTGCCGGGCCAGCGTCGCCTGACGCCCGCTGAAAAGACCTTCATCGGCGCCTACCTGGAAGCCTCCAGTTTAAGGGCGTTACACCTGAACGAGTTAGCCGCGCCATCGGTGTGGGCCAACGACAGTCTGGAACGGCTGCCCTTGCCATGAAGCGTGTTCATGACTCCCCCGGCCATGGGTTGTATCCGGCCACCGCCGGGTTTAGTTTGCTTGAGCTGGCCATTTCACTGGTGATTCTGAGTTTGATGCTGGGCGGGTTAATGACTCCCCTTAAAGTGCAGCATGGTCTGCAGCAAACTCAGCTGACAGAGACGCGCTTGCAGCTGTCGCAACAAGCCTTGCTTGGATATGCCGTGCTTTATCATTATTTGCCGTGCCCTGACACGGATAGCCCGCCGGATGGCTGGGAGAATCTGCAGGCTAGTCAGCATTGCATCAGTGTAGAAGGCGTGCTGCCATGGGCACAGCTGGGTCTGGAGGCGACCGATGCCTGGGGGCGATATTTTCGGTATCGCGTAGACAACAGCTTCGCGGACCATCTGCAATGGTTTTCTATCACCCAGGCCGAGCGGGCGAGCGATATTCAGGTCATGGGCGAGGTGGGTGCCCTGACCAGTGAGGCCAGTCGGCCCGCGGCGATTATCCTTTCACATGGCGAAAACGGGCTGGGTGGCATACAATCGGTGTCTGGCGGGCAAGCGCATGCCATGGCCGCGCCTACGGCGGCCGATGAGCTGGAGAATGCTGATGGCGATTTGGTGTTCGTGGACAAAGCCCAGCAGCACAACGCTGTGGCCGTGTTTGATGACCGGCTGGTGATGCTCTCCCCCAAAGTGTTGATACAGCAGATGGTGCAGGCACAGCGCCTGCCCTGAACGATGGAAGTGTTCATGCAAGACGATTTATTGTTACGTTACAGTCGGCACATTATGTTGCCTCAGATTGAGTATGCCGGGCAGGAGACGCTGACGCGTAGCCATGCGCTGGTGGTGGGCGCCGGTGGACTCGGTGCGCCGGTGGCGATGTATCTGGCCGCCGCTGGGGTTGGAACGTTGACCATTTGTGATTTTGATCAAGTCGATTTGACCAATCTGCAGCGGCAGATTATTCACACAACCGAGGCGGTGGGGCAGAATAAAGCGTTGTCAGCACAGGCGACCATTGCCAGGTTGAACCCCGAGATTGCGGTACATGCCGAAACTGAGCGTCTGAGTGATGAGGCCATGGCCGTGCGCGTGCGTGCGGCAGATGTGGTGATTGATTGCTCGGACAATTTTGCCACACGGTATTTGCTCAATCGGCTGTGTTTTGCACACAAAACGCCGTTGGTATCAGGCGCGGCGATTCGTTTTGAGGGGCAGCTGAGTGTGTTTGATTTTAGGCACGATGAGAGCCCTTGTTATCACTGCCTATACCCTGATGTGGGCGATGATCAAGCTTTGCGCTGCGCGGACAACGGCGTGTTTGCGCCGCTGGTGGGCATGATAGGCACGGCGCAGGCCGCCGAGGCGATCAAGGTGTTGCTGCGCACGGGGCAAACCATGCAGGGGCGTTTGCTGTTACTGGATGCACTTTCGGCTGAGTGGCGTACCGTGCGCCTGAAAAAAGACCCGCATTGTGCTGTGTGCGCTGCCTAAGGTTGATGCGCGCTTGAGTCCGGTTCGCTGAGTGACTTAACCAGCTCGCCTATCTCCCATTCACAACCGGCGCAGCCTGAGAGGGCGCCGGTGTAACGTGAGATACCTTCCAAATCCTTTCCCTGTTTCACTAGGTCGACAATCATGCCGCGGGTGGTGCCGCTGCAACTGCACAAAACTTCTTTAGGGCTGTTTTCTTCCATCGCGGCCCTCCGTGTTATCCGTTCATCATCTCATGCGCGCAGGCTCACCCCATGATTCAGCCTCGGCAGAGGCTGAATCATGGGATTCACTGCATGGCGTTAACGCAGCAGGTTTAACTGTGCGGATACCACCGTACAGCCTGCGCTAACGCCGTATCGCTTGCGCTTAATTAGCGTAGCTTGCTCAGTTGTGCCTGCAGTTTTTCCAAGCTAGCGCTAAATTCGGCCAGACGGGCTTTTTCCTGCTCGACTACGGCTGCGGGCGCGCGTGCGACAAAACTCTCGTTACCCAGTTTGCTATTGGCTTTGGTGATTTCGCCTTGCAGGCGGGCGATTTCTTTGCCCAGACGTTCTTTCTCTGCAGCGACATCAATCTCGATCTTGAGCATCAGTCTGAAGTCACCCGCCAGCATGACTGGCGCATCGGCTTCTGGTAACTCTGACACAATCTCAACGTTTTCAAGTTTGGCCAAGGATTTGAGGTATGGCGCAAAGGCGGCCAGTGCCTCGGCATCGCCTGCAGCCACCAAAGGCACTTTGGCCGCCGGAGAGATGGCCATTTCGCCACGCAAGCTGCGGCAGGCCTCTACCGCTGTTTTCAGTGTGGCGACCCAAGCTTCGGCCTGCTCATCAATCTTGTCAGGATCTGCTTTAGGGTAAGCCTGCAACATGATGCTTTCGGTGCCGCGTGACTTGTCCTTGAGTTCGGTCATTGGCGCCACGGTTTGCCAGATCTCTTCGGTGACAAACGGGATGATGGGGTGTGCCAGACGCAGAATCGTTTCCAGTACACGCAACAGTGTGCGACGGGTGGCGCGTTGCTCAGCGACGCTGCCGCCCTGAATCTGTACCTTGGCGATTTCTAGGTACCAGTCACAGTACTGATCCCAGACAAACTCGTAGATGGCTTTGGCCGCGAGGTCAAAACGATAGTCATTAAAGGCGCGCTCCACTTCGGCTTCGGTGCGTTGCAGCAGGCTGACGATCCAGCGGTCTGCTTGGCTGAACTTGCGCCCGCCATCTTCGCAGCTCGCCATATCAAAGCCATTGTCCTGGCCTTCGGTATTCATCAACACAAAGCGGGTTGCGTTCCACAATTTGTTGCAGAAGTTACGATAACCTTCGCAGCGCTGCAGATCAAACTTGATGTCACGCCCTGGCGATGCGAGGCTGGCGAAGGTAAAGCGCAGCGCATCCGTGCCATATGCGGCGATCCCTTCAGGAAACTCCTTGCGGGTGCGTTTCTCAATCTTCTCGGCATCCTTGGGGTTCATCAGCCCGGTTGTCCGTTTTTTCAGCAGAGACTCTAGGTTGATGCCATCAATCAGGTCGATCGGATCGAGTACATTGCCCTTGGATTTGGACATTTTCTGGCCTTCAGCATCCCGGATCAGGCCGTGCACATACACATGCTTGAACGGAATTTTGCCGGTCAGATGCTTGGTCATCATGACCATGCGCGCTACCCAGAAGAAGATGATGTCAAAGCCAGTCACCAATACTGAGGAGGGCAGGTACTGCTGTAAGGCTTGGTTCTGTGCGTCCAGCGCGTCATCGCCAGTCCAGTCTAGGGTGGAGAAAGGCCACAGCGCAGAGGAGTACCAGGTATCCAGCACATCTTCGTCACGTTTCAAGGCGCCGGTGTATCCGGCCGCGGCTGCCATGGCTTGCGCTTCGGCTTCGTCATGCGCCACAAAGACTTGGCCATCACTGCCGTACCAAGCAGGAATCTGGTGGCCCCACCACAGTTGGCGTGAGATACACCAGTC
The DNA here is from genome assembly GCA_964437895.1 of uncultured Methylotenera sp. Lineage (GTDB taxonomy): Bacteria > Pseudomonadota > Gammaproteobacteria > Burkholderiales > Methylophilaceae > Methylophilus. The sequence continues at coordinate 24,805 of CAYTIV010000006.1, read as the reverse complement.
CTGAATGTTATTCAGCCATTGGTTATAGGTATTGACCCAATTTTCGGGGTAGAACTTGATCTGTCCGTCGGCGACCACTTCCAGCGCTTTTTCGGTGATGGATTTGCCATCGTCGCCCGCTTTGCTCATGGCGACAAACCACTGGTCGGTCAACATCGGCTCAATCACGACATTGGTGCGGTCACCACGGGGCACTTTCAGTTTGTGTTTTTCAACCTTGACCAAAAAGCCGCCGGCTTCAAGGTCTGCGACCACCTGTTTGCGCGCGGCAAACCGCTCCAGTCCGGCCAAGTGCGCCGGCAACGGGATGGGGGCCTTGAGGCTACCGTCGGCCGCAATCACTTCGGCGGTTTCTGGCACATAGCCTTGCAGGTTCAGAATGATAATCTTGTCCAGCCCTTGGCGCTGGCCAACCATATTGTCATTAAAGTCGTGGGCTGGCGTGACCTTGACGACGCCGGTGCCAAAATCCTTGTCTACATAGTCATCCGCAATCACCGGAATCTCACGGCCACACAGCGGCAGACTGACGTGCTTACCAATCAGGTGTGCATAGCGCTCATCTTCCGGATGCACCATGACGGCGACGTCGCCCAGCATCGTTTCAGGGCGAGTAGTGGCCACGGTCAGTTGGCCAGAGCCATCTGCCAGCGGGTAGTGAATGTGCCACATGGCGCCATCTTCTTCTTCCTGTACCACTTCGAGGTCAGAGACGGCCGTGCCCAGTTTTACATCCCAGTTCACCAGGCGTTTGCCACGATAAATCAGTCCTTCTTTGTAAAGGCGGACAAAACTTTCAGTCACCACCTTGTTGAGCCCGGCATCCATGGTGAAGCGTTCGCGGCTCCAGTCTGGTGAGGTGCCTAAACGACGCATCTGGCGGGTGATGGTGCCGCCTGAATATTCCTTCCATTCCCACACTTTTTCCAGGAACTTCTCGCGGCCCAGGTCATGGCGGCTAATGCCTTGGGCATCCAGCTGCCGCTCAACGACGATTTGCGTCGCAATTCCCGCGTGGTCTGTCCCTGGCTGCCACAGGGTGTTGTCACCGCGCATGCGATGGTAACGCGTCAGCGCATCCATAATGGTTTGGTTAAAGCCATGCCCCATGTGCAAGGTGCCCGTGACGTTGGGCGGGGGGAGCAGAATGCAGAAATTGTCCTGCACTTCTGGGTTCATGCCGGCGGCATAGTACCCTTTGCTTTCCCAAAAGGCATACCACTGGTTTTCTATGGTCTTGGGGTCAAACGATTTGGCGAGTTCACGCGCAGTATTGGGGGTAGAGTGAGATGTATTCATGCGCGGGATTTTACCACACCGCAGGCTGGCCCGCAGTGTGGCCTAGCCGCTAGTTGGCCGCGGCGACGGGAATCAGCGTGGGGGAGACCACTTTCCAGTAGCGACTGAAACGCATCAGTGCGTGATCGCTCAGGGGCTCTTCATGTAAAGCGGGCTCGGCGAGCCATTCGATATTGAGCCCCGATGCGACCTGCTGTAACTGCGGGTTGGGGGTGCGCTGCGTTAGGATATGCCCCCGGGAGCGCTGCATCAGCACTTGATGCGTGTCGCCTATCCATACCTCTGCCTCTGGAATTTCAGCTAGACAATCCGCCATGAATTGCAGCCGCTTCAATGGCCAGTCAGCATATAACACCGGGTCAAATATAAAGATCACCGGCAGTCCACGCGCCAATAGCGGATGGCTGGGGGAGAGCATCTCATCGTGTAGCCAGACGGCACCCGCCTGCCCGGTGCAGGGCGCCGTAGCGGCGGTATCGCTTACCTGTGGCAGGACTAGAGGCGTGGTCGTTTCTGCTTTTTGAAACAGCTGCTGTTCCAATTGTTCGTAGCTGGCGTCAAAGGGGCACTGGACACGGCATTGCTTGCACCAGCGATCACCGCCGAATTTCACTAAGTTTTCTTTATTGAAAAAGTAGGGTTTTTGGCTAAAGCTGGAGGCGATCCATTGCCATGACAGATGGTTGGACGCAAGGTTGCCATCCAGTAGGCGTTGCTCAAACCAGTCTGCTGCCTGACGCCAGTCGATTTTGAGCCAATGCACGGCATAAGCGGCAAACCACATGCGGGCATGGTTATGCACATAACCCTCTTTTTGTAAGGTGTGCACGATTTCATCCATGCAAACCAGTCCCGTGAACCCTTGTTCTATAAAGTCTGGCATGGGTTTCTGGCCCAGGGCCACTTTCGGCGGCTCCATCTCTTGCAAAATACCTTGGCCAAAGCGGTACCAGACCTGCCGGAAATAATCCCTGTAACTGAGTTCGGCCACCAGTTTAGCGGCATGGCGGCGATGCTTGCTCAGCACATGCTGCACGGCCTCTGGCAGCGACAGGCAGCCATGGCGCAGATAGGGCGAGAGCCGGGTGACGGCACCATCGAGATGGTTGCGGCTCTGCGCGTAGCCGGATACATCCATGGCCGCTAGTCGCTCAAGGGCCTGCGCGCGGCCACCGCGCCAGTCAGGCGCCAGGTCATTGCCGGAAGCTTGCGGAAACGCGTCTTGCAGTTGCTGCAAGCGTTGTGTGCTGTCGCTAGAGAGGGTGAGTCTGACGGGTGCATTCATAACACACCATTTTGACACAACAAGTGATACCATGAGTTGCAATTTTATGGGTAAAGGTGGCTGAATGACGACATTGTGGGTGTGGTGTGGCCTAGGATTGGTGCTGCTATGTGCCGAAATGTTGCTGGGGACCGTCTATTTGCTTTGGTTGGGCATCGCTGCGCTGGTGATGGCCGGGTTGTGTGCCTTGTGGGTGGACATGCCGCTGGCACTGCAGGCCCTGAACTACGCCGTGTTGTCTGCCGCTGCGCTGGCGGTGATGCGTAAGCTTGAGAAACGCACACCGAGCTTGCGCGTTGGACAGGCGCAGGGCGAGGAAATCGGTCGTGAGGGCGTGGTGTTTGTCGCCATTACCCCAGACCAACCGGGAAGAATCCGTTTCAGCCAGGGGCTGATGGGCAGCCGAGAGTGGGTGGCCTATGCCGATACGCCGGTGGCTGAGCAGCAGGTGGCCAGGGTGGTCGCCGTCGAAGGTAACAGTTTGCGCGTCGCGCCTTTATAAATCATCGTCCTTATTCATTAGGAGTCCTTATGACCGAAGTCAGTTTAATTGTCATTGTATTGGTGATTATCGCCATTGTTAAAGGTGTGCGTATCGTCCCGCAAGGCGAGGAGTGGGTGGTTGAGCGGCTAGGCAAGTTTGCCGGCATACTGACGCCCGGCCTGCATGTCATCAACCCTATTCTGAGTGCCGTCAGCTACAAGGTCACCACCAAAGACATTATTCTGGACGTGCCGGAGCAGGAGGTGATTACGCGTGACAATGCGGTGATTCTGGCGAATGCCGTCGCCTTTATCAAAGTGAGCAATATCGAGCGTGCGGTGTACGGCATTGAAAACTTTCGTGAAGCCATGCGCAATATGGTGCAGACCAGCTTGCGCTCTATTATTGGCGGTATGGATCTCAACCATGCCCTGACCTCGCGAGACCGCATCAAGGCCGAGCTGAAGGAGGCCATTGCAGATGAGGCGCTGGATTGGGGGCTCACGGTCAAAAGTGTTGAAATTCAGGATATCAAACCCTCGGCTAACATGCAGCACGCCATGGAGATGCAGGCCAGTGCCGAGCGTGAACGCGTGGCGCTGGTGACCCGGTCAGAGGGGGAGAAGCAATCGCTGATTCTGAATGCCGAAGCCAGGCTGGAGGCTGCCCGCAAAGATGCTGAGGCGCAGATGGTAGCGGCGCAGGCGTCGGCCGAGGCGATCAAACTGATCACCGAAGCGGTCAAGGATAATAATGGCTCGGCGACCTTTTTGTTGGGCGACCGTTACATTCAGTCGTTACAAAAAATGGCGGAGTCTTCCAACAGCAAACTGGTGGTCATGCCGGGTGATCTGGTGGGCGCGGTCAAAGCACTGGTGGGCGGCGGTAAGTAAGCTGCACTGATCTCCACGGACGGCGGTCCGTGGTTGTGCTGTCGCAGGGGCGGCACAGCTGGCATATTTCCTGCATCTCACTGCCTAAAATCATAATTCTAAAAAGGACAGGCAGTGGCTATTCGTGTGGCTTTACATCACCGTACGCATTACAAATTTGACCGTCTGGTCAATCTTTCCCCGCATGAAGTCCGTTTAAAGCCTGCCGCGCACGCGCGCACGCCGATTTTGTCGTATTCACTGACGGTGACGCCAGAGAAGCATTTCATCCACTGGCAGCAAGACCCCTACGGCAACTATATTGCCCGCTATGTATTCCCCGAAATGGTGCGTGAGCTCGCATTTACGGTCGATTTGGTGGCAGACATGACGGTGATCAATCCGTTTGATTTCTTTGTTGAGAAGTCTGCCGAGCACTATCCTTTTAGTTATTCTGAACAACAGGCATTTGAATTGACGGCTTATCTGCAAGCTGAGGAGGCTGGACCGTTGCTGGCTGCCTGGATGACAGACTTGCAGCACCAGGTCATTCAGCCTGAGATGGGTATCGTCGATTTTCTGGTGGCGGTGAATCAGCGCTTGCAAGCGGCGATCGGCTATACCGTGCGCATGGAGCCTGGCATACAGACGCCAGAACAAACCCTGGAAAAACGGACAGGCTCCTGTCGTGACTCAGCTTGGTTGCTGGTGCAAATCATGCGGCGTTTGGGCCTGGCTGCCCGATTTGTCTCCGGCTATCTGATTCAACTCAAGGCCGATATCGCGGCCTTGGATGGCCCCAGTGGCACCGAAGTCGATTTTACCGATCTGCATGCCTGGACCGAAGTATTCATTCCCGGTGCTGGGTGGGTGGGCCTGGACCCGACCTCAGGCCTGATGGCGGGCGAAGGCCATATTCCGCTGGCGTGCACGGCACTGCCTTCTTCTGCGGCGCCGGTGATGGGGTTTAGCGACGTCGCCGAGGTGACATTCAGCCATGAAATGACCATCACCCGCATTCATGAAGACCCGCGTGTGACCAAACCCTACAGCGATGCAGACTGGCAAGCCATGCTGGCGCTGGGCGACGACGTGGATACGCAGTTGCAGGCCATGGATGTGCGTTTGACACAAGGCGGTGAGCCGACGTTTGTCTCCATTGATGACATGGATGGGGCGCAATGGAACACCCAAGCACTGGGTGACGACAAACGCACACTGGCCGGCACGTTGGCGCTGCGGTTGAAGCAGCATTTTGCGCCGAGCGGATTTTTACATTATGGCCAAGGCAAATGGTATCCCGGTGAGCCGTTGCCGCGCTGGGCGATCAATATTTACTGGCGACCGGATGGGAAGCCTATTTGGCAAGATGCCGGATTGTTTTCCGCAGAAGGGGTGGATGACGGCTACACGCAGATCGAGGCCGCTCAGTTTGCCGGACATCTGGCGAGCGTGCTGGGCTTTCCGCGCGGCTGTGTCATCCCTGCGTATGAGGATGTGTTATCGATTGCGCAGCAAGAGCAACAGCTGCCTGACAATGTGGACCCCACGCAAGCGGATCTGAGTGACAGTGCCGAGCGTAAGCGGCTGGCTAATCTGCTTAACCAAGGGCTGGGGGCAGTGGTCGGCTATGTGATGCCGCTCAAGCCCGTCGCCAGCCCGCGCGCTGTTGAATGGCTGACCAGTAAATGGCCGCTGCGACGCGAGCATCTGTACTTGCTGGCAGGGGACTCCCCTTTGGGCTTGCGGCTACCATTGTCCTCTTTGCCCTGGCAGTTGCCGGCCGATGTGGAGCCCGCGTTTGCACAAGATCCCTTTGCACCCTCAGCGCCCCTGGAAGAAGGCCGCTCACCCAGCGTCCGGCAGCGGCATGCCACGCGCCAGCCCACCGCGCGCGAGGTGATACACACGGCTTTGTGTATTCAGGTGCGCAAAGGCCGGTTGTATGTCTTTATGCCGCCGGTCACTCGCCTTGAAGATTATCTTGATTTGTTGCGCGCGGTCGAGCAGACGGCGAGTGATCTCCAGTTGAAGCTGTGGCTGGAAGGCTATCCGCCACCGCGTGATGCCCGTCTGAAACTGCTCAGTGTCACGCCAGACCCCGGTGTCATTGAGGTCAATGTGCAACCTGCCAACTCCTGGCGCGAGCTGGTGAGTAATACCAGCCTGCTGTACGAGGAGGCTAGGCAGTGCCGGCTAGGCACAGAGAAATTCATGCTTGATGGGCGGCATACCGGCACCGGCGGTGGCAACCACGTGACACTGGGGGGCGAGACAGCCGCAGACAGCCCCATGTTGCGGCGGCCGGATGTATTGCGCAGCCTGATTACCTATTGGCAAAACCATCCTGCGCTGTCTTACCTATTTTCAGGCACCTTTATCGGCCCGACCAGTCAGGCACCGCGAGTGGATGAGGCGCGGGATGACAATTTGTATGAACTGGAAATCGCCTTTCAGCAGATGGAGGCCATGCTGACGCCTGGCAAGGAGAGCGAGCAACCGTGGCTAGTCGACCGCTTGCTGCGCAATTTACTGGTCGACTTGACCGGCAACACGCATCGGTCGGAGTTTTCCATCGACAAATTGTATTCACCTGATGGCCCCACCGGGCGGCTGGGCTTGGTGGAGTTTAGGGCATTTGAAATGCCGCCGCATCCGCGCATGAGTCTGCTGCAAAGCCTGCTGTTGCGTGCGTTGGTGGCGCGTTTTTGGAAAACCCCTTACACCGGGAAGCTGGTGCACTGGGGCACTGAGCTGCATGACCGCTGGATGCTGCCACACTTTGTTGCACAGGACATCGCGGATGTGGCTGAGGACTTGCGTACGGTCGGGTTTGCTTTTGAAGCACGCTGGTTCGACCCGTTTGTCGAATTCAGGTTTCCGCGCTATGGCACGGTGGCCTACCATGGGGTGGAGTTAGAGTTGCGCCAGGCCATAGAACCCTGGCATGTGCTGGGCGAGGAAATGTCAGGCGGCGGCACGGCCCGTTATGTGGACTCGTCCGTCGAGCGCATGCAGCTACGCGTGCGTGGCTTGACCGATGGGCGGCATTGTGTGACCTGTAACGGTCGTCCGCTGCCGTTACAGCCTACCGGCCACGCCGGGGAGTATGTGGCGGGCGTACGCTTCCGTGCCTGGAGTCCCTGGTCTGCCCTGCACCCGACCATCCCGGTACAGGCGCCGCTGGTGTTTGACTTAGTGGATACTTGGAGCGGCAAGTCTTTGGGGGGCTGTACTTACCATGTGTCACACCCGGGTGGCCGTAATTACAACACCTTTCCGGTGAACGCCAATGAGGCCGAGGCGCGTCGCTTTGCGCGCTTCTGGGCGCACGGACATACGCCGGGCAAAGTGGAGGTCGAGCGTGAGCCGGCCAACCCCCGTTTCCCGTTTACGCTGGATCTGCGTTGGCAGGCGAGGACATGAACATCCTGTTAAACTCTAGCTTTAGCCACTTAATCTATGCTGACGTCAGTCTGAATCCGCATGCAGTCCGTGCTTAATTCGCTCGATTTTTCTGATCGCTACCATGAGTTGCTGGACAGTCATGGCCAGCCGCGTCCGCATTGGCAGGCGCTACTGGCGCAGCTCGAGGCAGAAGAGCCTGCGGTGATGCGCAAGCGCATCGAGTCCGTGCAGCGGCAGATTCGCGACAACGGCGTGACCTATAACGTTTATGCGGATACCCACGGCGTGCAGCGTCCTTGGGATATCGACGTGTTGCCGTTGATTATTCCGCCGCATGAGTGGCAGCATATTGCCGCTGCAGTGGCGCAGCGTGCGACCTTGCTTAATCGCGTGTTGCTGGATGTGTACGGGCCACAGCGTTTGATCGCCGACGGCCAGTTGCCGCCGGCACTGATTTACGGCCATCCGGGATTTTTGCCTGCCTGCGTAGGTATCCCGCATGATGACAATATCGCTTTGCATAGTTATGCCGTCGATATTGCACGTGCGCCTGATGGGCAATGGTGGGTAGTCTCAGATCGCACCCAGGGCCCCACCGGGGCCGGCTATGCGCTTGAAAATCGAACCATTATCTCCAGCGCATTCCTTGAGATGTTCCGCGATATGACTATCGAGCGCCTGAGTGGTTTTTTTGCCAGCATGCGCGACAGCCTCGCCCACTGGGGACATCGCGTTGCCGACAATCAGGCACGTACTGTCCCTGGCATGGCCGCGCTGGGGCAGGGTGAGGTGCCGTTGGTAGTGATTTTGACTCCCGGGCCTTACAACGAAACCTATCACGAGCAGTCGTTTCTGGCCGGTTATCTGGGCTATCCCCTGGTGCAGGGCAGTGACCTCACCGTGCGCAATGGCGTGGTCTGGCTTAAAACGATTGCTGGCCTCAAGCCAGTGCACGCCATTTTGCGGCGTATTGATGATGATTACTGCGATCCATTAGAACTCAATGCCGAATCTCTGCTCGGGGTAGCCGGTTTAACGCAGGTGGCACGGCTGGGTAATGTGTTGATTGCCAATGCTCTGGGGGCGAATCTGCTGCAATCCGGCGCCTTGCTCGGCTTTTTGCCTAGCCTCTGCCAGTCATTACTCGGCGAGCCCTTGCGCATGCCTTCGGTGGCCACCTGGTGGTGCGGAGAGCCCGCCGCGCTCGAGTATGTCATACAGCACTTACATGCGCTGGTGATCAAGCCGGCTTATCCCCATGCCCAGTCTGCCCCGATTTTCGGCGAGGATCTCAACGATACGCAAAAGGCGGCGCTGGTGGCCCGCTTGCGTGCACAGCCCGGCCAGTACATCGCGCAGGAGCAGGTGGATCTGTCACAAGCACCGGTGATGACCAGCCACCATCACGCACCGCAGATGGCTACGCTGGCCGTCAGCTTAAGGGTCTATGCGTTTGCCTCTCCCAACGGTTATGCCATCATGCCCGGTGGTTTGGGGCGGGTGGCCACGGGCAAGGATAGCCGGGTGGTCTCCATGCAGCGTGGCGGCACCAGCAAAGACGTGTGGGCGCTGTCTGATCACCGGCAACCGCCGTTTACCTTATTGCGTAAAACCAGCTCCAGTCACGATCTGGTGCGTCAAAACACCTCTCTCTCCAGCCGCATGGCAGAAAACCTGTTTTGGTATGGCCGCTATTCGGTTCGCAATCTGCAAAAGGCGCTGATGTTGCGGGCCATTATCCGTGCGCTGGTGGAGTATCCCCCCGAAAGCCGGGCGGGTGAGTGGCCGACCATGCAGGGCCTGTGCCAGTGGTTTGATCTGTTGCCCTCCCCCAAGGATGAGGAAGCTTGGGCGAACTGGCAACCTTGGCCTGACGATGAGATTGAGCCCTTGCTGATTCAGGCCGTATTTTCGCAACAGTCGACCAGCCTGGCGACCAGTGTGCAGCAACTGTTTCAGCAGGCGTTCAATCTGCGTGAGCGCATCTCGAATGACCACTGGCGCACGGTGAACCTGCTTTCGCGGCAATTCATTACGCGGCATCCACATGCCAGTTTGCAAGAGGCCTTGACCCAAATTGAGCAGGCCATCAATCACTCAGTGACGCTGACCGGATTTGCCATGGATTGGATGACGCGTGACCTGGGCTGGCGTTTCATGTCACTTGGGCGCCGGATCGAACGCTTACAGTTTATGTGTGTGCTGCTGCGCCGCGCGCTGAGCATGCCCGGTCACAGTAATCTGGAGTGGTTGTGTCAGGTCACCAACAACCTGGTGACTTATCGTGCGCGTTACGCGGCACAACCTGAATGGCTGCCTGTGCTCGATTTGCTGTTGATGGATGACCACAATCCGAATGCGGTGGTGTTTCAGATCAAAGGGTTGGTCAAGTATCTTGAAGATATGGAGGCCAGTGATCATGCGGGCGGGATGGCCGCCGAATTGAAAGACTGTTGGCACACATTACTGCAACTCGACCCGGATCTATGCTTTGTGGCAGGCAATCCGCAGCTGGCAGACTGGCTGGACCACACCTATGCGGTGACGTTGACCTTGTCGGATCGCCTCAGTGCGCGCTTTTTTAGTTATGCTAACCCATTGGCCACCCCGGGGCGTTAGGGAGAAGGCATGCGCTACCACGTCGAACATCAGACCGTATACGAGTACGAGGTGCCTGTCACACAGTCGCAGCAACTGTTGCATATGGTGCCGCGCGAGACGCCTTTTCAGCAGTGTGTCGGGCACACCTTGGCCTGTGAGCCACTGCCGGCTGAGCAGGCTAGGCGCACCGACTTTTTTGGGAATCACTGCGACTTTATCACCATACTCAGCCCGCATCCCACGCTGCATGTTACTTCACAGTTTGAGGTGGCGGTGCAGCCGCGCCCACCGTTGACAGCCTTTACGGCCAGCCCGAGCTGGGAGCAGGCGCGCGCCACCCTGCAACAGGACGCCGCCGCGCATGTGCAGGCGGTGCCATACCTCTATGGCACCACGCGTGTTCGTTGCAGTGAAGCGCTGGCCGCGTTTGCGGCCCGTTGTTTCACGCCGCAACGCCCCTTGCTGGAGGCTGCCATGGCCTTGACGCAGCAGATTTACACTGAATTTGAGTTTGATGCGCAGGCGACCGATGTTTCTACGCCGCTTGATGAGGTACTCAAAGGCCGCCGAGGCGTCTGCCAAGACTTTGCTCACCTGATGATTGGCGCCATGCGCTCATTGGGGCTGGCTGCCCGCTATGTCAGCGGCTATATCCTCACCCATCCGCCCGCGGGCCAGCCGCGACTCGTAGGCGCCGATGCTTCACATGCCTGGGTGTCTGTGTATTGCCCGGTCTATGGCTGGGTGGATTTTGATCCGACCAACCATTGCTTGGTGCAGCAGGAGCATATCACCGTGGCTTGGGGGCGTGATTTTGGAGATGTCTCGCCTATGCGTGGAGTCGTGCTGGGCGGCGGACAGCAACAGCTCGCTGTACGCGTGACCGTGACACCGCTGACCGTCGACGAATTGCAGCCGGGTTGATATTGATCAAAGCGCGAAAGACAGCTGAGCGGTTATTCTGAACACCTCTGTGCAACAGTGAGTAGTAAAGTCCACATTGACCCCGGTCCGCCGGGGTATTTTTTTGCCTGTCTCTGGCGTGCAACGCGAAAGTCCGCAATCACAGGGTGCGCAAACTCCTCGTCGCCTGGGCGCTGCTCGCGATAAAATAGCGGTTTTACGTCATGACAGGTGTAGGTGTGATTAAAGCTGCGATTTTTGACATGGACGGTCTGCTGATCGACTCCGAACGCATCATTATGCAAGGCTGCATACAGGCCGCAGCCACGATAGGCATCACTTATACCCAGGCGGAATATGTCGAGTTAGTCGGGCGTGTCTGGTCGGACTCCACCCGCCTCATGACCCAGCAATTAGGCAGCGAAGCCAACTTTCAGCATGTCATGCAGGGCCTGAATGCTTTTCTTGATGCGCGCGACCATGTGTTTCCGCTCAAAGACGGGGTGGTGGCGCTACTCCAGTATTATCAGTCGCATGGCATCCGCTGCAGTGTGGCTTCCTCGTCACCCATCCCGCACATCACACATCGCTTAACCAAGACTGACGTCCTCGATTATTTCAGCCAGGTCACCAGTGGCCAGGAGGTCAGTCGTGGCAAGCCGCATCCGGATATCTATCTGTTGGCGCTGGAAAAACTGGGGTTGCCTGCCGAAGAATGTATTGCATTTGAGGATAGTGAGTTGGGCGCTCAGGCCGCGATTGCCGCAGGGTTGCGTGTCGTCGTGGTGCCCGATCTAAGGCAGCCCAGCGACCAGGTGCGTGCGCAAGCGCATGAGGTGGTGAGCAGCCTGCAACACTGGCTGGATGCACACGATACACTGGCAGGATGCCAGCTCTGATGGGCGTCTAGGGCCCTTTAGGGGCGGTGAGGCTGTAGCCACCAGACGGTTTCGTCTGCGGCATATTGGCCTTTAAAGCCTTGAGGCAGGTGCATGCTCGTTAGCTGATGCAGCTTATAATGCGCGGCATAATGTTGGGCGATTTCTTCATGGCTCACACTAAATGGTGGCCCGGCGGCGACGGACGGGTCATAGCGAAAACTGATGAGTAGCTGTGGTGCCGTGTGAGTGATCTGCATCAGATGCTGGGTATAGTGCTGGCGCATGTCATCAGGCAGTGCGATCAGGGCGGCTCTGTCATACACGGCATCTACCGTGCCCAGATCGGTGGCCGTCAGTGCGAACAGGTCGCCCTGAAACAAGCAAATGCCCGGCGCCGTATACCTTCGCAGTGCGCCAACGGTGCTCACCTCGGGCATCAGCTGCAATGCCTCGAACAACGCCTCCACGGCCAGGGCACTGAGTTCCACGCCCACCACTTGCAGGCCCTGGGCCAATAACCAATGGATATCCAGTGTTTTGCCACATAGCGGCACAAACACGCGCTGCCCCGGCCGCACACCGAGAGCGGGCAGGTGCTGTGTCAGCAGTGGATTCACTTCGGGCAGGTGAAAGCCGATGTGCTGTGCCTGCCAGCGCTGGAGCCAGAACTCAGCTTGCATCGTTGAGATTAGCGCCCTTTACCACTTAAGGAGCCGCGCTTGAGCAGTGGATCGTCATAAGAAATACAGCGGCCCATGCCCAAAAAGCTCGGGCGCATGCCGATTGGGCAACCATTGCTGCGCTCAAAGGCTTCGACCTTGGTTTTGGCGACCGCTGCCTTGCTGGCATCTTTATATTCCCAGTAGCCGTTGGCGTGCAAAATGACTTCGTCGCCTTCTGCGGTGCGTGCATGCACATCATCGTCAGCACTTTGGGTAGCCAATGCTGGGCCGGCCATCAAGCATAAGCCAAGCAAAAACCATGGGGCAGTACGTAACAACATGGGGACCTCTATTTCATGCAGTGTTAAAACCATCACAGATCATACACCAACAGCCAGGGCGTGCCTGGCTGTTGGGGGCTTAACTGGACATGCCGTTGTGTCTGAGCAGGGCGTCCAAGCTAGGTTCGCGACCTCTAAATGCCACGAAGGACTCCATGGCCGGACGTGCACCGCCTTGTGCCAGTACCTCATTCTTAAAGCGGCTTCCCGCTTCAGCAGACAATACGCCCAGCTCTTCAAACAGGCTGTAGGCATCGGCAGACAACACTTCTGCCCATTTATAGCTGTAGTAGCCAGCGGCATAACCGCCGGCAAAAATATGACTAAAGCTATTGGGGAAGCGGTTCCATGCCGGCGGGCGCAACACGGCGACTTCGTCGCGCACCTGTTCGAGCACATCGAGTGCTGTCTGGCTGCCCGCAGGGTCAAAGCTGCTGTGTAGGCGCATATCAAACAGCGAAAACTCGATCTGACGCACGGTCTGCATGCCGGCCTGGAAGTTCTTGGCCGCGACCATCTTGTCAAACAGTGCGCGTGGCAATTGCGCCCCTGAGTCCACATGGGCCGTCATGTGGCGCAATACCTCCCACTCCCAGCAGAAGTTTTCCATGAACTGGCTGGGCAGTTCCACCGCATCCCATTCCACGCCTTTGATGCCAGAGACGCTATATTCTTCGACCTGCGTCAGCATGTGGTGCAACCCATGACCAAACTCATGGAACAGCGTAATCACTTCGTCGTGCGTGAACAGCGCTGGCTTGTCACCCACAGGCGCCGAGAAGTTGCAGGTGAGGTAGGCCACTGGCAACTCTATGCCTTGTGCGGTTTTGCGACGCGTGATGCACTCGTCCATCCAAGCGCCACCGCGTTTGCCATGTCTGGCGTACAGGTCCAGATAGAAATAAGCAATCGGTTCGCGCTGTGCGTTACTGATCTCGTAGAAACTGGCATCTTGATGCCACAGCGGCGCCTCGGTGCGGCGCACCTGAATACCAAAAATGGTTTCCACCACCTTGAACAGCCCCGCCAGCACCTTGTCCTCAGGGAAGTACTGTTTAACCTCTTGGTCGGAGAACGCGTATTTTTCCTGACGCAGTTTTTCACTGATGTAAGCCACGTCCCAAGCTTGCATGTCATGAAACCCGAGTGTCTCGGCGTACGCTTTCAACTCGGCCATGTCTTTTTCGGCATAGGGCTTGGCACGTTGGGCCAAGGTGTTTAAAAACGCAATCACCTGATCAGGCGTATCGGCCATTTTGGTTGCCAGCGACAGCTCGGCATAGTTGTTAAAGCCTAGCAGGCGAGCTTCTTCCTGCTTCAGTTTGAGCAGGTCGGCGATCAGGTGCGTATTGTCCCACTCAGCTTTGCTAAATTCAGAAGCACGCGTGGCGTAGGCGCGGTATAGGGTCTCGCGCAGAGCGCGGTTTTCGCAGTACTGCATCACCGGCATGTAGGAGGGAAAATGCAGTGTAAACAGATAGCCTTGCTCGCCAGCCGCCTGTGCCGCTTCGGCCGCCGCCTGCAACGCGTCTTCCGGCAGTCCGCCCAGTTCGGCGGCATTCGTCACCACATGTTTGAAGTCATTGGTATTGTCGAGGATGTTTTCTTCAAACTTGCTGCCCAGTTTGGACAACTGTTCTGCGATTTCCTTGAAGCGCACTTTTTCGGCAGGCGGCAGTTCAGCCCCGCCCAGTTTGAATCCGCGGACTTCGTTATCGATGATCTTCTTTTGTGCGGCACTCAGCTGTGCATATTCAGGGCTGGCCTGAATCGCCTTGTATTTGTTGTACAGGCGTTCGTCCTGCGACAGGTCGCTGTAAAAATCGGTCAGCTTGGCCAGGTTGTCGTTATACGCCTCACGCAGTTCTGGCGTGTTGACCACCGCATTCATATGCCCGACCGGCCCCCAGCTGCGTGACAGCTTTTCGGAATAATTTTCGATGGGTTGCACAAAATTCGCCCAGTTTGGCGCCGTCGTCGCGGTCGCTTGCGCTTCAACCAGGGCGCGTCCTTCGGCCAGCAGGCTGTCTATGGCAGGAGAAATGTGTTCGGGCCGGATCTCGTTAAATCTCGGCAGGCCATTGAAAACGAGTAATGGATTGGTGCTCACAACAATATCCTTTAATAAATGCGATACAACGATAGAGCCATGATATTAGCCAAATGTTCGCTGGTGGGTGATTGTATATTTTGATGATGGTGATGAGTTTTGCTAAATGCAAGGGGGCCGCTACAGCCCTTCACCATTATATTTTTTGATCAGGGGTTCGATTTTTTCCAGATCGTTGAGGGACAAAATCTTTCTGGCTTGTTTGGCCAGCACATTGGCTTCGCTCTGTAGAATCTGTGATTTCACACTCAGGATGTGTGCGGGATGCATGGACAGCTGGCGCATCCCCATGCCAACCAGCAGGCGCGTCAGTTTGATATCCCCGGCCATTTCGCCACACACGGAGACAGATTTGCCAAACTTGGCGGCGGCTTGAATCGTCATCTGGATCAGCCGCAGCACGGCAGGATGCAGCGGGTTATACAGGTGCGCGACCGCATCATCGGCACGGTCAATCGCCAGTGTGTACTGAATCAGATCATTGGTGCCTATGGAGAGAAAGTCCAGCTCCTGAGCAAACGCATCGGCATTGATGGCGGCGGCTGGAATCTCGATCATGCCGCCCAGCTGAATCTGCTCATCAAAGGGCAGGTTCTGCTGGCGCAGCGATTCTTTGGCGCGCTCCAGCAACAACCTGGTTTGGCGCAGCTCGGCCAGGGTCGATAGCATGGGCACCAGAATTTTCACTTGGCCATAATGTGACGCCCGCAACAGTGCCCTAAACTGGGTATGAAAAATATGCGGTTCGGCCAGGCAGTAACGCACGGCACGCAGCCCCAGCGCCGGGTTGGTGGCGGTGACCACCTCATCCGGGTTGAGTTGCTTGTCGGCGCCTATATCCAGCGTACGGATCGTGACCGGATAGCCTTTCATGGCTTCGGCCACATGTTTATAGGCCTCAAATTGCTCCTGCTCATCCGGCATCTCACTGCGGTTCATGAACAGAAACTCCGTCCGGTAGAGGCCGACGCCGACCGCACCTGAGGCTTTGGCGCCGATCACGTCTTCTGGCACCTCGATATTGGCCAGCAGGGCGATGGCTTCGCCATCTACGGTGACCGCCTTGGTGGCCTTGATGCGTTGCAGTTTTTGTTGCGCCAGTTGCCACTGGTTTTGTTTGAGCTGATACTCGGCTAGCACCTCCGGGTCGGGGTTGACGATGACCACGCCGGCGGCCCCGTCCACGATCATCAGTTCGCCGTCATTGATCAGATCGCGTGCACGTTGCAGGGCCACGATGGAAGGGATGTTCAGGCTACGGGCCAGAATCGCCGTATGCGAGGTGACGCCACCTACATCGGTAATAAAGGCCGCAAACTGATGGTGCTTGAACTGTATGGCATCGGCCGGCGACACATCATGTGCCACCAAAATCATGGCGCGCTCTTGCCTGGCCTGCAATTTTTTCTCGCTGGCCGGCATCTGATCGCGGCCCAGCAGCACCTTGATGACGCGTTCGACGACCTGCACCACATCCTGCTTGCGCTCGCGCAGATAGGCATCTTCAATCGCATCGAACTGTGCCACGATGTCGTCCATCTGCTGCTTGAGCGCCCACTCGGCATTGCACAGCTCATGCTGGATAATGGTTTTGGGCGCTTCGGACAATGACTTGTCGCATAGCATGGCGAGGTGGGTATTGATAAATGCACTCAGCTCGGCAGGCGCATTTTTAGGCAGTTGCGCGCGTAGCTGTTCAAGGTCCTGCTTGACCACCGCAATCGCACGTTCAAAGCGTGCAATCTCCTCGGCAACTCCCGGTGCATCAATCTTGAAATGCACCACCTCCAGTAAGGCATGGGAGATGAGATGGGCATGGCCAATGGCAATGCCACTGGAAACCCCCACCCCGTGCATGCTGAAACTGGTCAATTACTCACCCTCGCCAAAATAGTCGTTGACCAAGGCCTGCAAGGCGTCCAGCGCCTGCGCTTCATCAGGGCCGGTGGCTTCGATATCTATGACGCTGCCTTTGGCTGCGGCCAACATCATGACGCCCATAATGCTCTTGGCATTGACGCGACGGCCATTTCTCTCCACCCAGACTTCGCTTTTGAACTGGCTGGCAGTTTGTGTGAATTTGGTGGAGGCCCGCGCGTGCAGGCCGAGTTTGTTGATGATTTCGAGTGACAGTTTGGCCATGTTATTTGTGCTTATTGTGCGTGGTGACAAGTGGTTTTTGTAAAGTGGACAACGCCATCGCGGCCGCCACTCAGGGCTTTTTGTATGCAGGAGTGCAAGCCTTCGTGGCGGTAGTTGAGTACGCGCACCAGCATCGGCAGGTTCACGCCAGCCACCCCCTCGGTGGCGTCCGGGGTCAGCAGACGGGTGACGATGTTGCAGGGCGTCGCGCCGTAAATATCCGATAACACCAACACGCCCTGGCCACTGTCCAGGCTTTTGACCATTGCCTGTGCCTTAGGCAGCATCTGGGCCGGGTCATCGTTTTTAGAAATCTCTAGGTAATCCAGCTGCGCCGGGCGGTTGCCCATGACATGCGTTGCGCAATCGATCAGGCTGTGGCCTAGGCTGCCGTGCGCAATAATCAATACACCAATCATAGTTTTACTCTCAGATCCTTGTTAAGGGGCGGTGGGTGCCGTGGCCTCTTGCAACTCCCGGTGACGGATCATCACCTGATGTTGCTGCCTGAAGTAAGCCCCCAGTTGTTCCACCAGAAAGACGGAACGGTGTTGCCCCCCTGTGCAGCCGATGCCTATGGTGACGTAGCTGCGATGGTCGTGATAAAAGCTTGGTAGCCATTTTTCTATATAGTGCTGAATGTCACGCTGCATTTCAAGCACCATGGCTTCGTTTTGTAAAAATTGCTGGATAGGCGCCTGCTTGCCATTGTAAGGACGCAAAACCGGGTCGTAATGCGGGTTAGGCAGGCTGCGCACATCAAATACAAAGTCAGCATCCAGCGGGATGCCGTGCTTGAAGCCAAACGAAATAAAAGACAGCACCAGTGTATGCGTGCGCGCTTGCGGATAACTCTGTTCGATTTGCAGCATCCAGTCACGCGTGTGGTGACGCAGGGCATTGGCTGACAAGTTGCTGGTATCTACGTGATGGCCCAGGTTGTTGAGGCCAGACAGCAGGTCGCGTTCGTGGTTGATGCTTTCGGCCAGCGCCATGTCTGGCGTACTGAGTGGATGCTTGCGCCGGGTTTCTGAGAAACGCTTGACCAGGGTTTCTAGGCTGGCGTCCAAAAACATTAGGTGTACGGCGATGCCTTGCACTTGCAGTGTTTGCAAAATATCTGGCAACGACTCAATCGCAATGCTGCGACTGTCGATGCTGATGGCGACCTTGGCCGCATCGCGGTCCGCCACATGGCTCTGAATATGCGGTAGCAGGGTGGCCGGCAGGTTGTCTATGCAGTAATAGCCACTGTCTTCAAACACGCGCAAGACGATGGTCTTGCCCGAGCCTGACAGGCCGGTAACGATGACCAGTTGCATTAGCGTGACCACCTATTCATCTTAGTTTGCTCTCTCTTAGCATGATCTGTTTTTGGCGCTGGGTCAGCTGCTTAGTCGCGTTGACGCCGCGTAGCAACAGCATATGATTGCGCACGGCCGCTTCCACCAGCACCGCGATGTTGCGTCCGGCCGCAATCGGGATGATGACCTTGCTGATCTCTACATCCAGCACGCGCTGGGTCTGGCGGTTGGCGCTCAGCCGGTCCAGGTCCTGCGGTTTCATCTCATCGGCCAGCTCTAGCTGTATCATCATATCTAGCGGCTTGGTTGGTTTGACCGCGTTATCGCCGTAGAGTGCGCGGATATTCAGAATGCCCAAGCCGCGGACTTCCAGAAAGTCCTGTAGCAGTTCCGGGCAGCGGCCCTCAATCCGTTCCGGCGAGACGCGGTAAAAGTCGACGATATCGTCTGCGACCAGCCGGTGACCGCGCGAAATGAGCTCGAGTGCCAGCTCGCTCTTGCCGATGGCAGCGCTGCCGGCGATCAGCACACCAAAGCCTTGCACCTCCATAAACACACCATGCAAACTGGTGGTTTCGGCGGTGGCCACGGCCAGATAATGACTGAGCAGCTCCATCAGCTGTGGGCTGATCATGGGGGTGGTAAACAGGGGGGTCTGGTTTTGTTGCGCCGCTTCCAGCATGATGGCCGGGACTTTTTCGCCATTGGCAACCACCACCATGGCGAGATCCGTCGAGAACAGATTGCTTACGGCCTGCTGCATCGCCAGTATGCTGAGGCTGGCCAGATAGTCCATTTCGGCGCAGCCAAGTACCTGTACCCGGTTAGGGTGTACAAAATTCAAATGGCCCACCAGCGCCAGCGAAGGCTTGGTGACGGTGCCAGAATTGAGGATCTTTTGCCCGCCGGATTCTCCAGCCACCCATTTTAGTTTGAGTTTGCTGCGTATCTGTTTATACAAATCGGCGACAGTGATTTGAGCCATGCGAGAGCTTCACGTATCAACAAGGGATTGAAAAGCATTTTACAACCGAATGCAGGCGGGTGGGGGTGAAACGACGTAAAAGTGATGCGGGGCGGGAGGATTCTCTACCCGGACGGGTAGAGAATGTGAGGCAAAAAACTTAGGAACTTAACTGATGTTTCACAGCGCCGCCAGATTTATGATGGTCGCCGTTTTTTTCCTTGTGTTTCAAAACCTGACGGTCAAGTTTGTCAGTAAGCATGTCGATGGCACTGTACATATTCTCGTCGGTGCAGGTCGCGTGCAGGTCGTTACCTGGAACATGCAGTGTCGCTTCAACCTTTTGGGCAAGCTTTTCAACAGACATGGTGACTTTGACATCAATCACATGATCGAAGTGATTGCTGATGCGGGAGAACTTGGATGACACGTACTCACGCAGTGCCGGAGTGATTTCTAAATGATGTCCTGTAAGTTGTAAATTCATGACAAACTCCTTTTTCTGAAATGTGCTTGCCTCACTTGCGTTGCTTACGCGGTGCAAAGATCAACAAGACAGTTTCAGTTTACTCTTTTGCAAAACAGTTGCAACCCGGAAGTGAAGCGGATTTTTGATGTTAATCAGACAAATCAAAACCACGACATGCGTAACCGCCCGAATAGGCCTGAATGGGCTAATGCGTGTTGGGCATGCCGTGATTAAGATACGCACTCAACATCAATAACAATTTTGGGGATTCAAACATGCGTACATTTATTTCAGTGGCAGGATGCTTGTCTTTGGTATTGGCTGCCGCCAATGCGCAGGCCGCCGTGGTGACGCTGGTCAACGATGGTTTCGAGGCTGCCTGGACCGCCACCAGCTCAGTAGGTCAGGACAGCAATGTCAGATTCAACTACAAGCCCACCGGCACCAACATGGGTTGGACCTTTGGCGCTGGCACCGGTGTGGTCAACCCACTCACGGCCAACGTGGCCGCTGCAGAAGGCAGCCAGTACGCATTTTTGCAAATGGCCAGTGGTCAGATCAGCCAAACATTTAACCTAGCACAGGCTGGCCTGACCGACGTGTCTTTTCTGTATGGCTTGCGCCCCTATTACGCCGCGGGTCAACAGCTGCAAGTATTCCTCGATAACCAGTTGGTGAGCACATTCACCGCGAATAACGTGGCACCATTAAGCTGGTCTAGCGCTAACTTCTCATTGGGCACACTGGCGGCCGGTAACCATACCTTGGCCTTTGCCGGTACTGGTGTTCCGAGTGGTGCTGACACCACGATGTTCCTGGATAAAGTGGCTGTGAACGTGAGTGCTGTACCTGAGCCATCTTCTGCCTTGATGCTGTCTCTGGGCTTGGGCGGCTTGCTGCTGGCCCGCCGCCGTCAGGCATAATTGGCTGCAATCACACCGGGCGGCGCCTGTGATGCCGCCCACACGTCGCCAGTGCGCGTTGCGCCTGGCGATTTTTTTGTCTAACGCGCCTTGCGCAGGGTGAGATTGATGCGCAGCCCACCCGTCAGCGGATGCTGACCGGGAGGCACGACGGCAATGCCGTGGTAATAGCGGCGGCTAACACCACCCCACACCACCACGTCGCCGTGGGATAGCGGCACCTTGACGGTGGGGGCACGCCGAGTTGCGCCGCCAAACAAAAATGTTGCCGGTAAACCGAGCGATACGGAGACGATGGGCTGTGAAAAGTCTTGCTCATCCTTGTCTTGATGCAAGCCCATCTTGCTGCCTGGGTGGTAGAGATTGATCAGGCAACTGTCGGGGACAAAGTGCGCATACCCCGCCTGCCGGGCGGCCGCGACGGCCAGATGAAGTAATGGCGCGGGAATGGCCGGCCAGGCCTGCCCTGTTAGCGGGTCGCAATCACTGTAACCATAGCCCTGCGCGCCGCTGATCCAGCCCCAGTCGCCCATGCTGCTGGTTTGCACCGACATGTAGGCGCCCATCGGCGTCATCATGCGCCGTGCGGGATGCTGTTGCAGATGCTGCTGTATGGCCGCCCACAATGGCGGCATCTCCGGCAGCGCAAAGCCTGGCAGCCAGTAGGCTCCTTCTGCCAGCGCCACGCTGGCGGGGGAGGTGTCAGAAAACAGATCCATGCATGTGGCTCTAAGCGTTGTCAGGGGGGCGGGTGCGCTCCATCTATTTCGGCAGAGTCGCACGGAGTCAACGACGGCTCATCAGCGACACCGCCTACTGCCTGATTCTCTGCACCCGCGCCGTCATTGTAGGGGATACGCTGGCGGTCTGCCATCGGGGGATAGCGTATAATTCGGCCTATGTCCTTATCCATTCGTCAGATTCTGGCCCATCAGGGCTTTGCGTTCCCCAAGTTGCTGGTTTATCGCATCCTTATGGTGCTGTCCTATCAGATGATGATGGTGGCAATCGGCTGGCATATCTACGAAATCACGCATGACCCTTGGTCATTAGGGCTGATCGGTCTGGCCGAGGTGATTCCTTACATGGGCAGTGCCCTGTTTGCCGGACATGCGGTCGACCACTATTTTTCACGCCGCGGCTTTGCCGTGGTTTCCTCCCTGTTTCTGGCCCTCAACGCGGGCTTGCTGGTGTTGATTACCCAATATCCGTCCGCTGCCAGCGTGGCCTGGATTTATGGCACGGTGGCCTTGACTGGCTTTGCCCGTGCTCTGATTTCGCCCAGCTACAACACGCTGTTTGCGCTGATTATTCCGCGCGCCTCGATTGCCAAGGCCTCTGGTATCGGTAGCTCCCTGTTTCAGGTCGGCTTGATTGTAGGGCCGGCCTTAGGCGGCCTGCTGGTTGGTTTTGCTGACAAGTCACTGGCGTATGGGCTCTCGGCCTTGATGGCCTTGGGGGCCGCCGCCGGGGCATTGAGCCTGCGGGTGACCGAGCACCGCAGCCACGAGCCCATGGCCGTGTTTGCCAGCATCGCCGAGGGGCTGCGTTTTGTGCGCTCTACCCAGGTGGTATTGGGCGCACAGTTGTTGGACATGTTTGCCGTATTGTTTGGCGGCGCAGTCGCCATGTTGCCGGCCTTTGTGCATGATATCTACCAGATGGGACCGGAGGGGCTGGGGATCTTGCGCGCGGCACCGGCACTGGGCGCGATTGTCACCAGTGTCTGGTTGGCCAAGCATCCTATCCATCAGCATAGCGGCCGTTGGCTGCTATTGGCCGTGGCCGGGTTTGGGGGCTGCATGATCGCATTCGGCCTTTGCCACAACTATCATTTGGCGATTCTGATTTTAGCTATTTCCGGCATGATGGATGCGGTGTCGGTGATTTTGCGTCAGACCATTTTGCAGCTGGCGACACCGGATGCGATGCGCGGACGCGTGTCGGCCATTAACGGTATCTTTATCGGCTCTTCTAATGAGTTAGGGGCGTTTGAATCCGGACTGACCGCCCGACTGATGGGTCTGGTGCCCTCGGTGGTGTTTGGCGGCTGCATGACCCTGGTCGTGGTCGGCGTGACCGCCCTGCGTGCGCCCAAGTTGCGCGATCTGCACGTCTCGCAATTACATTAAGCCATGCGTGATCTGGCATCGTTGTTTCAGGCTTTACAACGTTCCAGCTTTCGCAGCCGTTTTCGGCTCAATGCCAAAGACCTGCATTATCTGCAACAAAAAGGCCTGCCAGTGGTGTTGGACCACGCCGAGCAGTTTGTTGCCGAGCGGCTGGCGCCGGCGGTCATCGCCAATGATGGTCAGCAAACCCCGATGCGCGGGCATCCGGTCTTTGTGGCGCAACATGCCACGGCCACCTGTTGTCGCGGCTGTCTGGCCAAGTGGCACCGGTTGCCGGCCGGGCAAGCCCTGACGCTGGAGGAGCAGGCGTATGTCGTGGTGGTCATCGAGCACTGGTTGCAGCAGGTGTTGCGCGCCTCCGCCTGAATGGCCACAAAAGGAAAGGGCCCTGAGGCCCTTTCTGCTTTTGCGATAGCAGCGCTGTGTTTATGGCTGCGGTGCCGGAGGCGTGGCAGTTGATTGCCAGCCGCCGCCCAATGCGCGATAAAGGTCTACCACAGCAGACACTTGTTGTTGCTTGGTCTCTATTAGTTCCATTTTCGCGTCCAGTGCATCACGTTGCGTCAGCAACACTTCCATGTAGTCGGCGCGTGCCGCTTTGAACAACTGGTTGGCGACATCGATGGATTGTGTCAGCGCTTCCACCTGCTTGTTTTTCAGCTGGTAGTTTTTGTCCAGGTTGTCGATATTGGCCACCTGATTGGCGACTTCCATGTAGGCATTGATGATTTTCTGCTCGTAGTCATAGGCCGCCTGAATCTGCACCGCATTGGCGCTCTTGTATTGCGCCTCAATCGCGTTCCGGTTGATCAGTGGTGCCATCATCTCGCCGCCGAACGATGCCATCACTGAGGCGGGCACATTCAGCAGGTATTTAGGATCAAATGCCTGAAAGCCCAGCCCGGCGCGAATAGAAAACGATGGGTAGAAGTTGGCTTTAGCCACATCGATATTCAGCTTGGCGGCAGAAAGTTCCAATTCTGCCTGGCGGATATCTGGCCGGTTAGACAGCAGTTCTGAAGGCACGCCGGTTTGAACCATCTTGGCTTGCATGCCCATAAAGCCGCTTGATGCACGGGTGATAGGCTGTGAGGTGCGGCCCAACAGATAGTTGATGCGGTTTTCGGTCTCGACGATGCTTTGTTTCAACACATACTGACGGCTCTGGTTCTTTTTCACCTCGGCCTCAAACCGTTTCACGGCCAGCGAGTTAGCGCGGGCATACTGTTGCAGTTGCTTGACCACTTCGAACGCGTTTTGCTGGATTTTGATGTTTTGATCCAGCGTCTCCAGTTCGTTATCCAATGCGATCAGCTCATAGTAGGCATGCGCCACTTCGGCTACTAGATTGGTAACAAGAAAGTTTTTACCCTCAATGCTGGCCATGTATTCCATGACAGCGACCTTGGTGGCATTGCGCAGCTTTTTCCAGACGTCCAGCTCCCAGGAAGCCACCAATCCAAACTGATAGTTGCCCAAAAATCTGGGATTGGAGCGGCCTTCTTTGATCTCCAGCTGCTCTTCTACGGCGCCATTGCGGGTGTACTGACCGACTTTTTCTTTATCGGCGCTGGCGCCAATGCCGACAAATGGCAAGTACTCACCCTTGCGGGCCTGGATTTCATTTTGCGCGACAGTGATCCGTTGCGCCATGATGTGGATTTCTTTGTTGTTATTGACCGCCGTATCAATCAGCGTGACCAGGTTGGGGTCATCAAAGAAATCATGCCAATCCACGCTGGCGCTGTTGCCTGCTGGCGTGACGTTTTCCTTGAATTGTGTAGGCAAACGGGTGTCTGCCTGTTTACTGGTCAGCAGCGGGATAGCACACGACTGCAACATCATGGCAGCGACCACCGCCACCGCCATGGCCAGCGGTTTACGCGGGCGCGCTTGGCGTGCGGTTGGCAGGGATAGGTTATTCATCGTCATCTTCTGTCACTTCACTGTAATGATAGGTTTCTGTCAGTGGCTGCAGCTCTTCATGCTTGATCAGCGTTTTGCCATCGGTGATTTTGGCAAACA
>CAYTIV010000005.1:0-31926 GCA_964437895.1 uncultured Methylotenera sp. | reverse complement strand
CATGCACAAGACCGTGAGTAGCATGTAAAGGGTGCGTTGTGTCGGAATCGAAAAGCCTGCCAGAACAGCATAAGCCACGGCGACCAATGCGCCGCCAGCACTGGCTGCCAGGGTCGAGGGCACTCGCAAGGCCCAACGCGGCCGCAATCGCCACCCCCAGCCCGTCAGCCAGTAGCCCAGAGAAGCCAGCATAGTGATATGCAAACCAGAAATGGAGACCAGATGATTGATCCCAGCATCGACAAACAGCTGCCAGTCTGGCGTCGCTATCTGGCTATCATCACCGATCACCAGCGCACGTAGCACGGCGCTCGCTGCAGTGTGGCCCAACACCTGCTCGATGCGCGCACCCACATTGGACCGCCAGCGTGCCACCCAGGCTGCGGGTTGAGCGACCATGGAGCTCACTCTGCGCATCGTCGCCCTGGACACAATGCTGCCACTGGCACCGATCCGGTTGGCCAGGCACCAGGCCGCATAATCAAAGCCATGCGGGTTACGGGTGGCATGCGGACGCTTTAACCTGACACTGAGCCGCCAGCGTTCACCCGCCTGTAAGCGTGGCAGCCGGCTAGATGCCTGGGCAGGCGCATCACGGTAGGCCCGTTCATACAGATGCAGGCGTATGGTCGCAGGCAGGGGGCACTCCGGCCGCAAGCTGCGTTCTACAGCCATATCGACATGCTGGCCGCGTGCATCCCGCTCGGGGACGCTGACAATCACACCTTCTACAGGCAGCACTTGCTGTTCACAAGCCGCAGGCAATGCGGCATGCAATCGCCACCAGGCGCGGGCCTGCGCATAGGCAAAACCCAGGGCAGCAATGAGGAGTATGAGCCAAAGCTGGCGGCAAAGTGGACGCAGCGCACGTACCATGAGCCGGGCGGCCACTGCCTCACACTGAACCAGTGCCAGGGTCAGCAAAGCGGTCAGCCACGCCGCCCACACGGGCCATGACCACCATTGCGCCTGTTGCTGAAACAGCCAAACTCCAAACAGTAATCCGACTGTGGCGCTTGGCAGCATGGCGGGTGTTAGGCGGGAGAAGCGTCCTGCATCAGACCATCGGCCAGGGCCTGCAAACGGCCATCCTGCAAGCGGTATTGCCGGTGCATGCGGGCAGCCAGCGCCAGATCATGCGTGACCACCACCAGCGCGGTGCCGTGTTGCGCCTGAATATTCAGCAACAACTCAAACACCTGCTCCGCCGTTTGCCGATCCAGATTGCCGGTGGGCTCGTCTGCCAGAATGCAGCGCGGTTGTGTGACCAGCGCCCGTGCCAGCGCCGCACGCTGGCGCTCGCCCCCTGAGAGTTCGCCTGGCGTATGTTGCAAGCGATGGCTGAGCCCGACCTGCGCCAGGGTATGTTCAGCCTGCGCCAAGGCCTCGGCGCGCGGAATACGCCTAATCAACAAAGGCATGGCGACATTTTCTAGGGCACTAAACTCTGGCAGCAAATGGTGAAACTGGTAAACAAACCCCAGATACTGATTACGCATAGCGCTTTTGTCGCGTTCAGAAAGACTGGTCAGTGGCTTGCCCAGCCACGCCACACTGCCCTGACTCGGCGTATCTAGCCCACCCAGCAGATGCAGCAATGTACTTTTGCCACTGCCTGACGCCCCGACAATAGCCACATGCTCGCCCGCTGCCAGCTGCAGATCCACCCCGGTCAGCACCGAGGTATCCAGCCCGCCATAGGTTTTGGCCAGGCCCTGACATTGCAAAATCAACTCACTCATAACGCAAGGCCTCCGCCGGATTCATGCTGGCTGCCCGTGCGCTTGGATAAAGCGTCGCCACCAGGCTGAGTAATACAGACAAGCCCACAATCGCGGCCACATCCGACCACATCAGCTTGGAAGGCAAGTCACTGATGTAATACACGTCTTTAGACAAAAACTGCACATTGAAGGTGTGCTCAATCCAGGGCACCACCGTCTCGATATTCAGCGCCAGAATCACACCCAGCACTGCACCGGAGCAGGTGCCTATGATGCCTATCATCGCGCCCTGCACCACAAACATTTTGCGGATGGCCTGCGGTGTCGCGCCCATAGTGCGCAAAATGGCGATATCGGCGCGCTTGTCGGTCACCGCCATCACCAGCGTAGAGACGATATTGAACGCTGCCACGGCCACGATCAGCGCGAGAATAATGAACATGACGCGCTTCTCCAGCTGGATCGCCTTGAAGAAATTGGCATGCTGCTGTGTCCAGTCGCTGACATAGTAATTCGGCCCCAGTGCCTGCACGAGTTCGCGACTCACTCGGTCGGCCTTAAACAAATCCGCGAGTTTCAGGCGCAGGCCACTGACTTCATCACCCAGACGGTAGAGCTTGGCCGCGTCATCCAGATGAATCAGTGCCAGCCCGGCATCGTATTCATACATACCCACCTGAAAAATACC
This sequence comes from uncultured Methylotenera sp., assembly GCA_964437895.1. Classification (GTDB taxonomy): domain Bacteria; phylum Pseudomonadota; class Gammaproteobacteria; order Burkholderiales; family Methylophilaceae; genus Methylophilus. The sequence continues at coordinate 29,514 of CAYTIV010000005.1, read as the reverse complement.
CGCCACGGTAAACTGCTTGATGCGGGGCACCAGCCCGGCTGGCGTGACCTGTCCTTGCGGTGCCATCAGCACCACTTTCTCGCCGACATGCACCCCCAACGCCATAGCCAGATCCGAGCCCAGCACAATATTGAACTGCCCGGATTGCAGGTCGGTTAACTGCCCGACCTTCATCTGCGTAGAGAGGTCTGACACCTTGGCCTCTTGTGTCGGCAACACGCCGCGCACCATCACGCCTTGCACCGCCTGATCGCGCGTCAACATGCCTTGTGCCATCACATATGGCGCGACCCCTTCAATCGGGCTGGCAACGGCCGTGGCGGGAATCGCTTCGAGCTGCTGCTGCAATGCCTGCCAGCCAGCCAGACCGGGTTCAAAACTGCGCACCTCAATATGCGAAGCCACGCCCAGAATGCGCTTACGCAACTCATCTTGAAAGCCATTCATCACCGACAGCACCACGATGAGCGCCATCACGCCCAGCGCGATACCCACCATGCTGGTCAGCGAAATAAAAGAGATAAAGTGGTTGTTGCGTTTGGCACGGGTATAGCGCCAGCCGATCCAGTATTCATAGGGCAGTCGCCTGAGCAGGGACTGGCCCAGGGCGGTGAGGGTCAGTTTTTTCATGACCGAATCTTAACAGCTTTTAATGCGAATGCGAAAAGCCTGCCCGGGCTGTCAGCGGGTTCCGACGTGCACTGTCCCCCATCGCTGACTGTAGTCACAGCGGGCCTTGATTATGATGGTTGTGCGGGGATGCCCGCTGATTTTTTATATCCAACAAGGAGTCACACCATGAATAAAGACATTTTTGAGGGCAACTGGAAACAACTGAAAGGCAAAGTACAGGAGCAATGGGGCAAGCTGACCAATGACGACCTGGATATCATCGAAGGCAAGCGCGATCAGGTCGCAGGCAAGATTCAGGAGCGTTACGGCGTGACCAAAGATGAAGCCGAAAAACAGATACGCGCCTGGGAAGAAAAACACCCACATTAAGCGGGTTGAGATGGGCAGCCCAGCCAGGGCTGCCCAAGCAACACCCTCGCCGTCAGCCGGTATTACGCAGGCTGGTGGCAATGCCGTTAATGGTCAGCGGAATCGCCCATTGCAGCATTTCGTCGGTTTCTCCGCGCCGGTAGCGCTGTATCATCTGTACCTGCAAATGATTCATGGGGTCCAGATAGGGCAAGCGATCGCGGATTGATTTTGCAATCACCGGTTGGCTGGCCAGGCGTTCTGTGGTGCCCAATAACAGATTCACGGCCTCCGTCGTGAGGGTATGTTCGTGCACGATGCGGCTGAAAATGGTTTCACGCAGGTCTTTGTCTTCCAGTAAATGGGCGTAATGGCGCGCCACGATCAAATCTGTTTTTGCCAACACCATATCCACATTATTAATCAAGGTATTGAACAGCGGCCAGCGTGCTTGCATCTCCATTAGCATGGCGAGTCGACTCTCGGTCTGGCTGGCATCCTGATACAGATAATGGTGAATCGCGCTGCCCAGACCATACCAGCCCGGCAACAGCAAACGGCACTGCCCCCACGAGAATCCCCATGGAATCGCCCGCAAATCCTCAATACGACGGGTAGATTTACGCGCAGCCGGCCGGCTGCCCAAGTTAAGGCTGGCAATCTCGTCGATGGGTGTGGTGCTGAAAAAATACTCGGCAAAGCCCGGGGTTTCATACACTAGGCTGCGATAACTGGTCATCGCCGTGGCGGACAGCGTTTCCATCACACCCTCAAAGGCACGCCGTTTGGCAGGCTCCAGCTGATCGGCTGGGAACAGGGTGGCATCCAGCGTGGCCGCGATCAAGGTCTCCAGATGCTGACGCCCCACCACCGGATCGGCATAGCGGGTAGAAATGATTTCGCCCTGCTCGGTCAGTCGAATCTGCCCATCTACGGTGCCCACCGGCTGCGCCATGATGGCCTGATAAGTGGGGCCGCCGCCGCGCCCGACCGTGCCGCCGCGACCATGGAATAAGCGCAACCTGACGTTGGCCTGGTTAAACAGTTCAACTAGGGACACTTCGGCCTTGTACAGCTCCCAGCTAGAAGTCAAAAAGCCGCCATCCTTGTTACTGTCAGAATAGCCCAGCATCACCTCCTGCTCATTGCCTTGATAGCGGATGACATGCCGGATGCCGATCAGGCTCAACCATTTGCCCATGATCATCGGCGCATCACGCAAGTCGGCAATCGTTTCAAACAGCGGCACGATATTCAGGTCCATCTGTATATTGGCGGACCCCCATACCCCGCGTAGCAAGCCAGCCTCGCGTTGCAATAGCGCGACCTCCAATAGGTCAGACAGGGTTTCCGTGTGAGAAATGATGTACTGACGCACGGCATGCTCACCAAACCGCGCACGCATCTCGCGCACAGCCACCAGCACGCCAATCTCTTTGTGTACCAGCTCCGAGTATTGCTGAAACGGTGAAAACAACAAACGGGGTTGCCGCAGCTCTTCTAGCAACAGGCTGATTTTTTCATCTTCGCTAAACGTCGCATAATCACAGTCAAACCCGGCTTTTTGCAGCAGCTCGGTAATCACCGTCTCATGCACATCTGAAGACTGGCGGATATCCACCGTGGCCAGATGAAAGCCAAAGGTATCTATCGCCTTGATCAGCTTGCCCAAGCGCGGATAAATCAAGGCCTCCCCCTGGTGGCTACGCAAGGAGCTGGCAATCAACTGTAGCGACTGCAACAAGGCCTGGGGCGATTCAAACGCCTCCGCCTCGATCTCTGCCGCCACCGCCCAATCAGCTTCGGGCAACAGTTGGCGGGCCGTTACTAACAAGCGATCATGCAAGCCGTTAAGTGCTAAACGGTAAGGCTCATCCAGCCGGTGTTGTGACTGGTCACGCGAAGCCTGCGTCATGCGTAGCACCGCTTCATCCACGCCCACCACGCGGGTTGAGACCGCCAGTTCGCGCTTGAGCGCGGCCAGCTCTTGTAGGTAAAACTTGAACAAGGTGCCGGCTTGCAAGCGCATACTGTCACGCAGGGTTTGTCCATTAACAAAGGGGTTGCCATCGCGGTCCCCCCCGATCCAGCTACCCATGCGCAAAATGGCCGGCAAGGTGGTTTCTGGCAGCAGGTCAGACAGGTCTTGCTCAATATCTTGCAGGATTTCTGGAATCACATGCAGAAAGGTCGACTCATAATAGGTCAACGCATTCTCGATCTCATTGCGCACACTGAGTTTGGAGTAGCGCATCATGCGGGTCTGCCACAGCGCAGACACCGCACCCTGCAACAGCAGGTGGTTACGGGCCAACTGACGTGCAGAGACCATATTTGCGCGCGCGGCCAGCAAGTCAGCAATCAGGCGCTCACTATCCAGCACACTCTTGCGCTGCACCTCGGTAGGGTGCGCGGTCAAAACTGGGGAAATCAGGGCCTCTTGTAACAGTTGCTGTATCTTTTCAGCGGGCACGGCCATGGCCTTGATTTGGGCCAGCGTGTGGGCCAACATGCCGGGGGCCGGTGTATTTTGCTGACTATGCCCCAGCTGCTGGGCATACAAATCTTCGGCCAGATTGACCAGGTGCTTGAAATAGGCCAGCGCCCGCACCACTCTCACCGCGTGATCCAGGCTCAGATCTGCCAACAGCGCTTCCAGCTGTAGCGATGCCTGTTCCACTGAGGCCTGCTGATCATGACTTTGATGAAAATGCAGTGCGGCCTGACGAATCGCGGCTACCTTGTCGGCCACCGCCTGCCCCTCCACCGCCAGAATGGCCTGATCCAGCAAGGTGCCCAGTAGGGTGATGTTTTCAGATAAACGATGCTCAGCGGTCAGCATGGTGCTGGCTGCAAGTGATGGTTGCATGAACTTCTCCTCTCTCCTAAACAGAGACTAGCAACAAGCAGGCCATCATCAACGGGGTATTTTTTTGTTTTTAAATCATTGCCTTAGCGCATAGCGCCCAACGAGACCGTGCGCCCCGGCACCGGCATGCACTGATTTGGCTCGCCGGCCAGACCGACATAGGGCATCCCCCAGCGGTGCTTTAACAAGACACTAGCTCGGCTTTAACAAGACCAAGGTTAAAAAGGGACAGCCCTTAAAAAGCGGCAAACAGTAAAACCTTGCAAAAGTGCGCCATTCCAGCCGTATTCGCTGGCGCGCTACATGGTCGGCCAGAAAACGCTGAGGCATAATGCCCGCATGTTACTGACCACTGTGGATCAATGGATACAGCTTAGCCTGACTGCCTGGCAGTCAGTGGCCGCATTCGGCCTCTGGCAACAAAATGCCTTTCTGCTCGCGCTGTGTCTGGTGACATGCTGTCTGCTGTTCCTGACCGGAACCGTGATGGGATTGTTCATGCAGTCTCTGGGGGCGATATTGGCTGCTTATCGCCACCCCACTGAAGAGGATCATAAATAGCGAGAGAAACACCCATTGCTGAAGCACATGAATCATCGCAGCCTATGAAGAATGACAGCACATCCTTCATGGCAGAAAATCAATAGCACTGCCCACCCAACCCAGGTTTAAGGCCGCTCGCGCAACCATTGCGTAATGGCTTCCAGCTCTCCCGGTACATCCTCACCAAAGTCCTCATACTGATGGCCGCCAGTTCTGGCATACCAGTATTGGCTGTTCCAGCGGTCACCCTCCATTTTGTGCAACACGGCATGCAACCAGTTAGCCGTGCTGTCACTGTAATCCTGAGCGATGCCGTGCGAGGCATCCCAGTCACCAGCCTGCGCCAGTGACACAGCCTCCAGCAAGTGCTGACGATTAGACATCGGTCGGATATTCGATGGTGCCCTTTTGGATGAACTCGATTTTGTAGCCGTCCGGGTCTTCAATAAAGGCGATGACGATGGTGCCGTGCTTCATCGGACCGGCTTCACGCACCACCTTGCCGCCTTGCGCTTTCACGCGCTCACAGGCTTGGTAAGCATCGTCGACCTCAATCGCCAGATGACCATAGGCGGTGCCCATGTCGTAGGCCGTTTTGCCATAGTTGTAGGTGAGTTCCAGCACGGTATTCGCATACTCATTGCCATAACCGACAAAGGCCAGCGTAAATTCGCCATCAGGATAATCCTGGGTGCGAATCAACTTCATGCCCAGCACCTGGGTATAAAAATCAATGGACCGTTGCAAATCGCCGACGCGCAACATGGTGTGTAACAATCGCATGGGGTACTCCTAGTGTGAAATGAAGTGTGAAATGAAAAGACGGATTACTTGTTTGCCGTAATCCGGATATATTTTTCCATCAGCTGATCCTTGCTCTCCCTACGCTCAGGATCCAGCGGAATACAGCTGATAGGACACACCTGCTGGCATTGCGGCTTGTCATAATGACCGACACACTCCGTACACAGGTCAGGATTGATTTCGTAGATTTCTGCTCCCTGCGAGATGGCCTCATTCGGGCACACCGGTTCGCATACGTCGCAGTTGATACATTCGTCAGTAATAAATAAAGCCATAATCTTCCGTGGTCGCCCAGGCTCAAGCGCGGGCGAGTTTTTGCTTGATGGCGCTTTCCACGCCAGGGGACACGAACTGGTTCACATCGCCGCCCAGGCGCGCCACTTCGCGCACCAAGCTGGAGGAAATAAACATAAATTCTTCAGCCGGGGTCATAAACAGGGTTTCCAGCTTGGGATAGAGCTTACGGTTCATACCCGCCAGCTGAAACTCATACTCAAAATCGCTGGCGGCACGCAAGCCGCGAATCACCATTTGTGCGCCTTGTGCCTGCACAAACTGCATCAACAACCCATCAAAACCGACCACACGGATGTTATCGCCGGAGAATACCGATTCGGCCAACGCCACGCGCTCCGGCAGGCTAAACAGGGTCTGCTTGCTGGTACTACCCGCCACGGCCACAATCACCTGGTCAAACAGGCGGGCGGCCCGGCGAACGATGTCCTCGTGCCCCATGGTAATGGGGTCAAAGGTTCCCGGATACACTGCCACTCTGGTTTTACTCATGTCCCTTTACCCCGTGTGTTCAGGCGTTTGCCCGGATACTGTATGTACAGGCTGACACAGATGATAAAACACCTGCCCCGCCTTGCCGGACTTGATCACCTGCCAGTCCGCTTCCGATTTTAACGCAAATTCGGCCTCTACATACACCACGCCATCGGCGGTCAGGTGTGCCGCCAACAAGGGCAACAGCTTATCCAGCCACTGCTTGTGGTAAGGCGGATCACAAAAAATCACATCGTAGCGCTGGCGGTTTTGTGCTAAAAACTGCAAGGCGTCCATTTGCCTCAGGTCGGCTTGCGTCGCGCCCAGTAAGCGCTGGTTTTGTTGCAGTGCCTGAAACGGTGCCCGCGCCAATTCAAGCATGGTCACCTGTTTGGCATTGCGAGACAAGGCCTCGAACCCCAGTGCACCAGTGCCGGCAAACAGGTCTAGGCAAGCTTTGCCTGTCATATCCTGCCCCAGCCAGTTAAACAGGGTTTGCCGCACACGGTCGGCCGTTGGGCGTAGGCCATCGGCATCCGGAAACTTGAGGATCCGGCTGCGCCAGATACCGGCATTGAGTCTGACTTGATTCATGAATGTCGTTGAGGGCTGCTTGAGACAAAACAGGATTATAAAACGGTTCGCCTGCGACGGCGACTGCCTGCGCATAGCGGCAGGCGTAACATGCTATGATGCGACTGAATCAATGAAAGGAAACAGCATGGAATTTTTGTTTGGTTTCGGGTTGCTGGGTGGCCTGATTGCCCTGGCGCTCTCACTGTTTTGGGTCTGGATGCTGGTGGATTGCCTGGCCAACCAGAGCGAAGATAAGCTGGTCTGGTTTCTGGTCATCTTCTTCCTTAACCTGGTAGGCGCGTTCTTGTACTATCTGCTGGCACGCAAGAAACGGCTGGCGTAACGCCCCCCTATCAAAGCTCAATCAAAGCCGACCATAAGAGGTCGGCTTTTTTATTCAGCGCCCACCACCACGGTGACCAACTTATCGGGGTGAATGCGCCGTTTGAAGGCATCGTTGATCTGTTGTGCCGTCACTTTGGCCACCTCGGCATTAAAGCTATCCAGGTAATCCAGAGGCAGTTGATAAAAGCCTATCATGTTCAGATATTCAAGAATCTTGCTGTTGTTATCAATGCGCAAAGGGAACCCGCCGATCAGATTGTCTTTGGCCGCCGCCAGCTCCTGTGCGCTCACACCTTGGCTGACAAACTTCTGCAAGGTCTCCTGCACCAATTGCAGCGCCTCGTCCGCCTGGGCTTTTTTAGTTTGGAGGCCAATCTGGAACGGGCCCAGCTGGCGCATCGGCATAAAGTAACTGTAGACACTGTATGCCAACCCACGTTTTTCCCGCACCTCCTCGGTCAAGCGTGACACAAAACCGCCCCCACCGAGAATATAGTTACCGACATACAGCGGAAAAAAGTCAGGATCGCCGCGACGATTACCCGGTTGGCCAATCAGAATATGCGCCTGCTGGGCCGGATGCGGCAAGCGCGTCACTTTGGCCGCCTGCAAGGCCTCTACCGGCGGGACAGACGCGACGGCAGGCCCCTGTGGCAAGCCAGCACTCAAGCGTTCGGCCAGTTGTGCCGCCTGTGCCGGCGTCAGGTCGCCCATCATGGCAATCACGGCCGACTTGGCGCTGTAATGGGTCTGATAAAACTGGCGCAAATGTGCCGCGGTCAAGGCCTGCACGCTACTGATCTCCCCGTCCTGCGACAAACTGTAGGGATGCATGCCATACAGCCCACGCATAAACGCTTTTTGCGCAATGCTGTCGGGTTCGGTTTCAGCCTCCTGCATGGCAGCGACGATACGCGTCTGCTCGCGGGTAAGCACGCTTTCAGGAAAATCCGGCTTGTGCAGTACCAGCATAAAGGCCTCCAACGCAGCGGACTGCTCGCTGGTCAGCGTACGCAATTTAAAGCTGGCGCGGTCGGCGTCAAAACTGCCGCCCATGACCGCGCCAATATCAGCAAAACGGTTGGTCAGGGTCTCCTCATCCAGTCCGCCGGCCACCAGCGCCATCACATGATGTGTCACCGCCGCCACGCCTCCGGTGTCTGGCGTGTCATAAGCGCTACCAGCACGAAAATTCACGCTGATATCCATCATGGGCAGTGAGTGGTTCTCAACAAAATACACCTCACTGCCGGCGGCAGTGGTCCAGTGTTGGATATTCAGTGCGGCACTGGCGGTCAGAACGTAGCCTTGCAATAGCAAGGCGCAGCAGCTGGTTTTGATTAAATCTGAAAGTGTCATAAGTGTCCTCGGCCCTGGTTTTTAACGGGCCTCAATCCATAGAGATCGATGTCTATCAGGTTAATGTTGATGCGGGCGACCCGCCGGTTTTTGTAGCGGGTCCAGCGGCTGCGGATCGAGACTGACCAGTGTCATCTGATCGGGCACCAGGTATTTTCTGGCTACCGCCTGCACCTGCTCGGAGGTCACCGCCTGCACTCTGGCCGCGTTGGTTTGCAGCAATGACAAGGGGTAATGCATGGTTTCCAGCTGCCCGATCTGCATGGCCTGATAGAACACCGAATCGCGTTTATAGATATCCGCCGCAATCACAGCCGCCTTGATACGATGCAACTCGGCAGGCGTTACGCCCTGCTGCTTGATGGCCTCGATCTGGGCCCAGATCGCCTTGATCAGATCCTCCTGCGACACGCCCTCACTGGGCGAGGCCGCCACCTCAAAGGTGGAGGTCTGACCGCGGTTGGTACTGTCATAGCCGGTATCGATCTCGAGCGCGATGGCCTGCTCGCGCACCAGCTTCTGGTTCAAGCGCGAGGCACCATTGCCGCTCAACACGCTGGATAACACCTCCAGCGCATACGGCTCCCAATCCTCCTCGCTGTAGGCTGGGCCATTTTTGAGCGCGGGGGCATGAAAGCCCATCACAAAATAAGGCAGTTTGGCTGGCGCCTTGACGATGGCGCGGCGCTCGCCAATTTGCACCGGCTCAACCTGCGGTTTGCGGGCAGGCAAGGCATGCGAGCGTAGTTTGCCAAAATATTGCTCCGCCAAGGCAAACACAGCTTTGGCCTCGACATCGCCCACTACCACCAGCGTGGCGTTATTCGGGGCATACCAGGTGCGGTACCACTCACGCGCATCTTCAGCGGTCATGTGCTCCAGATCGTTCATAAAGCCCACGATCGGACGCCCATAGGGGTGCGCACGATACACCGAGGACTCAAACTGCTCATTGACGCGAGACTGTGGTTTGTCTTCCGTGCGCCAGCGCCGCTCCTCTTTCACCACTTCAATCTCTTTGGCAAATTCGGCATCGCTAATCTGCAAATTGGCCATACGGTCGGCCTCAAGTTTAAAAGACAGCGGCAATCTGGATTTTTCCAGTTGCTGGAAATAGCAGGTGTAATCTTTGCCGGTAAACGCATTCTCCTTGCCCCCCGCGGCGGCAATCTGGCGCGAGAACTGTCCGGCTGGCACCTTGCGCGTGCCCTTAAACATCATGTGTTCCAGCACATGCGCGACCCCGGTCTTGCCATTCACCTCATCCAGCGAACCGGCCCGATACCAGACCTGTGACACCACGACTGGGGCGCGATGATCCTCCTGCACGATGACCTTGAGGCCGTTATTGAGGGTGGTTTGTACAATCTCGGCCTGTGCTTGCAAGGCAAAGGCGCTGAGTAGCAAGCTCACGCCTGAGGGCAATAAGGCAGAGGCACTGGATAGCCTAGCCAGCCACCCGCGCGGGACAATGTTTATTGATGGTTTCATGGCGTCAAATTTCAACATGGGAACAAATACAGGAGTCAGAACCCCCACTGTGACCGGTCAAGCCCGGCGTTAGTTCTGAAGGACAGTGACAGACCGACCGTGGCGGTAAACGCCGATGTAGCTTAAAATGACGATATTACCGAGTTTTCCATTGCCATGTTCAATCCATTTGCTAAAAAAACCGAGTCTGTCAGCCCCGCAGCGACAGAACCTGCCAGCCTCAGCTGGACACAACGCCTGAAAAACGGCCTGTCCAAAACGCGTCAGCAACTGGGCGGGCAGCTGAGCGCGCTGTTTGGCGGGGGTAAAATCGATGAAGACATCTACGAAGAGCTGGAAACCATACTGCTCACCTCTGATGTGGGCATCAATGCCACCCAGTACCTGCTGGAGCAACTGCGCCAGCGCGTCAAAAAACAGGATCTGCAAGACACCCTGGCGCTCAAGCAGGCCCTCAAAGACACCTTGCACGAATTGCTAGCGCCACTGGAAGCGCCTTTGGATGTGCGCGGCCACCAGCCCTATGTGCTGATGATGGTTGGCGTGAACGGCGCCGGTAAAACCACCACCATAGGCAAACTGGCCAAGTTTTTGCAATCACAGGGCCACAGCGTGCTGATTGCCGCTGGCGACACATTTCGCGCAGCCGCCCGCGAGCAACTGCAAGTGTGGGGAGAGCGCAACGATGTGCATGTGATCGCCTCCGAGAGCGGTGACCCGGCGGCCGTCATTTATGACGCGGTCAACTCGGCCATCGCCAAAAAGATTGACGTCGTGATTGCGGATACGGCGGGCCGGTTGCCGACCCAGCTACATCTGATGGACGAGATCAAAAAAGTACAGCGCGTGATCGACAAGGCCTTGCCCGGTGCGCCACATGAGATTTTGCTGGTGCTGGACGCCAATACCGGCCAGAACGCCGTTAATCAACTCAAGGCCTTTAATGAGGCGCTGGGTGTCACCGGCCTCGCCCTGACCAAATTGGATGGCACCGCCAAAGGTGGTGTGATTGCGGCCATCGCCCACTTGAACCAAGAGGCCAGTCGTAAAGTGCCGGTGCGTTTTATCGGCGTCGGCGAGAGCATAGACGACCTGCGGCCCTTTGTCGCCAGCGATTTTATCGACGCCTTGATGGATGACGAATCATGATCGTGTTCAACAACGTCAGCATGCGTTACCCCAACAGTGCGCATCTGTTCCGCCAGGTCAGCTTCACGATAGACAAGGGTGACTTTGTGCTGGTCACCGGCCACTCTGGCGCCGGCAAAAGTACGCTACTCAAACTGATGGCAGGGATAGAGCTGCCCTCCAGCGGCCACATTCTGATCAGTCAGCAAGACATCAGCCGTTTGCACCCGAATGCGGTGCCGTATCTGCGCCGTCGTTTCGGGCTGGTATTTCAGGACCACAAGCTGCTCTACGACCGCAACAGTTTCGAGAACGTGGCGCTGCCGCTGAGCATTCAGGGCATCACTGGCGAGGAAGCGGCCCGCCGCGTCCGCGCGGCACTGGACAAGGTGGGCCTGCTCAACAAAGAAAAAGCCATGCCGATTACCCTATCTGGGGGCGAGCAACAACGGCTGGCGATTGCCCGGGCCGTGGTCAGCCGCCCTTCGATTGTCATCGCCGATGAGCCGACCGCCGGCTTGGATCGCGCAGCCTCCCTCGAAATCATGCAATTGCTGAAAGCCTTTAACGAAGTGGGGGTGACCGTGGTCATCGCCATGCACGATGTGGCACAGGTCAGTGCCATTGCTTACAAAACGCTGCATATCGACCAGCAAACGATTAGCGCCATGCCTGCACAGGCGGCCATGTTATGAGAACCCCTGCATGAAAAACTGGCTTAACCAACACGCGCTAGCCATCGACCTGGTGTTGCAGCGCCTGAGAACGCACTGGCTGAACACACTCACCATCTGCATGGTAATTGGCATCACAGCCACCCTGCCCGGCCTGCTGTTTGTCGCCCTGGACAACCTGCAGGACATGTCACGCTCGATCAAACAGGATGCGCAGATCAGTGCTTTTCTCAAACCGGCGGTGCACGCCAATTTGATACAGCGCCTGATCAATGATGTGCAGACGCTGCCACAAGTCAAAGAAGTGCGCTATGTGACCAAAGAAGAGGCGATTGCGCAACTGGGGCAACAGTTTATGCAAAAAGACCTGTTGGCCGATTTGCCGCAGAACCCGCTGCCCGATGCCCTCTTTATCACGCTGACCGATACTGAACCGGGCACGGTTAAGCCGGTACAGGCCTTGTTGCAGTCGCGCACTGAGGTCGACGAACTGGTCATAGACAGTGTCTGGATAGAGCGCCTGCATGCCATGCTGGTGCTGGGCAAGCGCATCGCCATGATCTTTGCCAGCCTGCTGGGCATCGCCATGATTACCGTGATCAGCAATACCGTGCGCATGCAGGTGCTGACCCATGAAGCCGAAATTGAGGTCAGCCGCCTGATTGGCGCGACGCACAGCTTCATCCGTCGCCCCTTTCTGTATATGGGCGGCGCCTATGGCATAGGCGGTGGTCTGATCGCGCTGGCGTTGCTGTTTGGTATTGTTTGGAACCTGAGGCAGCCGGTACAGCTGCTGGCGAACAACTATCAGAGTCAATTTCAGCTAGGGTTTCATCTGTTTCATGTCGGTGGCCTGATGCTCATCGCCACCACCGCCATTGGCTGGATTGCCGCGTTTATCGCCCTCAGCCAAAAACGCTAAGCCCACTCTGCATACAAAAAAAGCCCCTGCAAGCAGGGGCTTTTTTCATGTCGATAGCGAGCCTAAAGTTGCAGGCACACCTGAGTGAGCTACACACCCAGCGCACAGAGAGTCCATGCTTACGGTGAAACCCTGCTTATTGCGAAACATAATTAGGCCCACTGCCACCTTCAGGCGGCACCCAAGTGATGTTTTGGGTGGGGTCTTTGATATCGCAGGTTTTGCAATGGATGCAGTTTTGCGCATTGATCTGCAAGGCCTGCTCACCCGACTGCTCCACAAATTCATACACGCCTGCGGGACAGTAACGCTGCTCTGGCCCAGCAAAACGGGGCAGATTGACGCGTACCGGAATATCCGCCACCGCCAGTTTGAGATGCCCAGGCTGCTGGTCATCATGGGCAATATTACACAGGCTGACCGAGCTGAGTTTATCAAAGGTCAGCACGCCATCCGCTTTGGCATACACGGGCTGACGGCAGCTTGACGCCTCGGCCAGGCTGGCATGATCGGCCTGGCTGTGCCCCAGTGTCCATGGCATGCGCAGGTTCCAGCTGGACAGCCACATCTCGACGCCACCCAGCACCGTGCCCCCCCAGGTCCCTAGGCGAGACAGGTAAGGCTTGACGTTGCGCACTGCAAACAGCTCCTGCCAGATCCATGAGTCACGCAGCTTTTGTGGGTAAGCAGTCAGCAGCTCTGGCGTGCCTTGCTGCATGGCCTCAAACACCGCCTCGGCTGCCAGCATGCCAGACTTCATCGCATAGTGGCTGCCCTTGATTTTGGGCACATTCACCAAACCGGCGCTACAGCCGAGCAACGCGCCGCCCGGAAACGCCATCTCGGGCAATGACTGTATGCCGCCTTCGGAAATCGCACGCGCGCCGTAGCTCAAACGCTTGCCATCTTTGAGCAGGCTTTTTAGCAGCGGATGCGTTTTATAGGTCTGAAACACATCAAACGGCGAGAGGTAGGGATTGCGGTAATCAAGATGCACCACATAGCCGACCGAGACCAGATGCTCACCATGATGATAAATAAAGCCACCGCCGCCGGTATCCGCATCCAGCGGCCAGCCCAGCGTATGCTCAATCAGGCCTTTTTGATGACGCTCGGGCTGCACGCGCCAGACTTCTTTGAAGCCGATGCCATATTTCGCCGGACTGGACGCCGCACGCAAGCCATAACGCGCTTCGAGTTGCTTGGTCAGTGAGCCGCGGGTGCCTTCTGCCACTAGCGTATATTTGGCACGAATCTCGATACCGGGCGTGTAATTGGCGGTCGGCTGGCCATGTTTGTCCAGCCCCATATCGCCAGTAATCACCCCGATCATGCGGCCCTGCTCATCATAACTGGGAGATTGGGCGCTAAAACCCGTGTAAATCTCCACCCCCAGCTGTTCAGCCTGCCCCGCCAGCCAGCGACACACCTCACCCAAGCTGACAATATAATTGCCATGGTTGCGCATCAGCGGTGGCAGGGTCCATTCTGGCATGCGCCACGACTTCTGCGCGCCAAGCACCACAAACGTATCTTGTTTGACCGCAGTATTGAGCGGCGCGCCCTGCGCCTGCCAGTCAGGAAACAGTTCCTGCAAGGCTTTAGGGTCGAGCACGGCACCAGAGAAAATATGGCTACCGACTTCGGCGCCTTTCTCGAGTACGCAGACGCCCAGCTCCTGCCCTTGCGCCAAGGCCAATTGCTTGAGACGGATCGCCGCAGATAATCCTGCCGGCCCCGCCCCCACAATCAGCACATCATATTCCATGACATCTCTTTCCATCTTTGCTCCTTTGTCAGGCAATGGCCGGAATATCGATCAGATCACTGCGGGTCGCGCCCTGCGTGAATGCCTGGCAGAACGCCAGGAACTGACGGATGCCACCGGTCTGATATTTCTGCCTGTGCCATAAAAAATAAAAATTGCGATGAAACTGCAGCCCGTGGTTCTCAATGGGCACCAGACTGCCGCGTCTGAAAGCGTCTTTCAGCGCCAGCCTGGAAATACAGCCAATACCGAGACCAGACTCCACCGCGCGCTTGATGGCTTCGGTGTGTTCCAGTTCCAGCGTGATATTCAGCCGTGAGTAATCCTGTTTGAACGCGCGGTCAAACGTCTCACGGGTGCCTGACCCTTTCTCACGCACAATCCAAGGTTGTTGCAACAAATCCGATTTATGGATGGTTTTGCCGGTCTGAGACCAGACCGCCAGCGGATGCGTGGGCGCGGCAAAAATGACCAGCTCATCCGCAATCCATGGCGCAACCGCGATCTCCGGATGATTGCACTCGCCCTCGATCATGCCCAGGTCCAGCGTGTGGTTGGCAATCTGCTCAACGATGGTACGCGTATTTTGCACCTGTAGCTGAATATGGCTCTGCGGATACTGCTGCAAAAATTTGGCCACCAGCAAGGTCACCAGATAATTGCCCACGGTCAGCGTGGCGCCGATTTTCAGATTGCCATAGCCCTGCTGTCCTTGCAGCATGCGCTCGATCTCGCGCGCGCGGTCTAGCAACTCCACGGCCTTGGGCAGCAATTGCTGCCCCGCCTCATTAATGCGCAAAGATTTACCCACGCGGTCAAACAGCTGGATATCAAACTGCTTCTCCAACTCGATCAGTGCTGAGCTGGCCGCAGACTGCGACAACGCCAGCGTGTCGCAGGCGCGCGAGACGCTGCCAGTACGACTGATCGCGACAAAAATTTCAAGCTGCCTGAGTGTGTATTTCATGCTGGAGGAGTCTGGAGTACGCGACTTTTGCGCCGCGTCAAAATCAATCTAAAAAATAGATATATATTATTATAATAATCAATTTAATAAATATTACAACCTGGCTTAAAATGCTCGGTTACGAGTAAAAACCCACACAAAGGCAAACGTTTTATGAAAGCATTGGTAGCGATCAAACGGGTCGTTGATTATAACATTCAAGTCCGCGTCAAAGCCGACGGTTCTGATGTGGATATCGATGGCGTGAAGATGGGCGTCAATCCCTTCGATGAAAACGCCATTGAAGAAGCGATCCGCCTCAAGGAAAAAGGCATCGTCACCGAAATCGTAGCTGTGACTATCGGCAGCGCGACGCATCAGGATATCCTGCGTCATGCCCTGGCCATGGGCGTGGACCGCGTGACGCTGGTCGAAACGGCAGACAGCCTGCAACCGCTGGCCGTCGCCAAGGTGCTCAAAGCCGTGGTAGAGCGCGAGCAACCTGCGCTAATCATGCTGGGCAAACAGGCGATTGATGATGACGCCGGCCAAACCGGTCAGATGCTGGCCGCCTTACTCAAGTTGCCCCAGGCCACCTATGCCTCACAGATCACGATTGCCGACAATCAGGCCACCGTGGTGAGAGAAATCGATGGCGGCACACAGACATTAACGGTCAGCCTGCCCGCTGTGATTACCGCAGACCTGCGCCTGAACGAACCGCGCTACGTCAAACTGCCTAATCTGATGATGGCCAGAAAAAAACCCATCGAGACTATTACCCTAGACAGCCTGAATGTGTCACTGAGCCGCAGTGTGCAACAACTAAAAGTCGCTGCACCGCCAGAGCGCCCCGCCGGCGTCATGGTAAAAGACGTCAATGAATTATTGAGCAAACTGCGCGCACACCAAGGAATCATTGCATGAGAACACTGATTATTGCCGAACATGACGGCCAACATCTGAACGAACAAGTCGCCCGCGCAGTGACCGCGGCACAACACTGGTCACAACCGGTAGACCTTCTGATTGCAGGCGCACACACCGAGGCCTTGGCCACCCAAGCCGCCGCGCTGCAAGGCGTGAGCACGGTATTGGTGGCCAGCGATGCCAGCCTGCAACATGCCACCGCTGAGCACTTGGCAGACCTGATCGTGCCATTAGCCGCAAGCTATACCGTGATTCTGGCGGCGCACAGCGCTTTCAGCAAAAACGTGTTGCCACGCGTGGCCGCTCTGCTCGATGTCAACATGCTGTCCGACGTGCTGGAAATCGTGAACAGCAACACCTACGTGAGAGGCATTTATGCCGGCAACGTGCTCGCCACCGTGCAGAGCAGTGATGCCGTGCAGGTACTCACTGTGCGTGGCAGCAAGTTTGCCGCAGCCGCCACCGGTGCCAGTGCCGCCACACAACAGATCGCAGCCCCTGCCGCTCCTGCTGGCAGCCAGTGGGTGTCAGAGGCCTTTAACACCTCAGAGCGTCCACCCTTGGCCTCAGCCAAAGTCGTGGTGTCTGGCGGCCGTGCCATGGGCAGTGCCGAAGCGTTTGCAGAAGTGCTGGCCCCATTGGCCGACAAGTTGCAGGCCGCCATCGGTGCCAGCCGTGCGGCCGTGGATGCCGGTTACGCCCCTAACGACCTGCAAGTGGGACAGACTGGCGTGGTGGTTGCACCAGAACTGTATATCGCCGTCGGCATCTCTGGGGCCATCCAGCACGCTTATGGCATGAAAGACAGCAAGATCGTGGTAGCGATCAACCAAGATCCGGAAGCCCAGATCTTCAAGATTGCAGACTACGGTCTGGTCGCAGATCTGTTTGAAGCCGTACCGCAATTAACCGCTGCGTTATAATGCAGCCTTTGACCATTTAACCTTTTGAATTCAGAAACCTGTTCAACCCATGAGTAAAAAATATTCTACCGAAACGGTGCTGAGCGTTCATCACTGGAACGACACCCTGTTCAGTTTCAAAACGACACGTGACCCTGGCCTGCGCTTCGAAAACGGCCAGTTTGTGATGATAGGCCTAGAGGTGGATGGTCTGCCTTTGACCCGTGCCTATAGTATTGCCAGCCCCAACTATGAAGAGCATCTGGAGTTTTTCAGCATCAAGGTCCCTAACGGCCCGCTGACCTCTCGCTTGCAACACCTGAAAGTGGGCGACCCATTGCTGGTAAGCCGCAAGCCGACCGGCACCCTGATCACCTCCGATTTGAAGCCCGGCAAGAACCTGTACTTTTTCTCCACCGGCACTGGTCTGGCCCCCTTTATGAGCCTGATTCAGGACATCGAAGTGTATGACCGCTTTGAGAAAGTCATTCTGATTCACGGCGTGCGCTATGTGAATGAGCTGGCCTATGAAGACTTCATCACCCAAGAACTGCCTAACAACGAGTTCTTTGGCGAAGAGGTGCGTAACAAGCTGATTTACTACCCCACCGTGACGCGCGAGCCCTACAAAAACATGGGCCGCCTGACTGATTTGGTCGAGAACGGCAAACTGTTCACCGATATCGGCCTGCCGCCACTGAACCCGGAAACGGATCGCGCCATGATCTGCGGTAGCCCGGCCATGCTGGTAGATACCGCCGCCATGCTGGACAAGCGTGGTTTCAAAGTCTCCCCACGCATTGGCGAACTGGGTGACTATGTGATCGAAAAAGCCTTCGTAGAGAAATAACACGCCCCGGCTGCCATCCTGTGGGTGGCAGCCATCCCCCTCCCGCGACACCCGCGGACGCACACCCCTCAATACGCACACCCCTCAATACGCACACCCCTCAATACGCACACCCCCTCAATACGCACACCTGCGTTCAGCTTCACGCCCCCTACAAGCCCCGCGAATACTGCCCATCAGGCATGCACTTTTTGCAGAGATCGGCCATGCATACCCTGCAAAAAACGCAGGATGGTCGCATCCAAACCGGCGACACAACACGCCACACCCATCGCAAGCACATGTTTTCATTCACTATTATTGATCGCACGAAAGCCACGAGCGCTTGGCACTGTTATTGCAAAAACCTGATGATTTGAAACCGAGAGTGATGATGAAACGCTGGATGTTATTAACTTGCCTGACCTTATTTACCGGCGCTGCCCTGGCAGATGCCACACTGGATAGCGAACTCGCCACCTTGCAACATGCCTGGGCCAAGGCCACCTACCAGACAACGAAAGACCAGCAAGAAGCCGCTTTTAAAGCGCTGAGCGAACAAGCCCATCTGCTGAGCAGCAAAAACCCTGAAGCCGCCGAAGCGCAAATCTGGGAAGCCATTGTCCTCAGCGGCTATGCCAAGAGCATGGGCCCGTTGCATCCGGTGAATGCATTGAAAGCGGCCGAACAGGCACGCGACCTGTTGCAGGCGAGCCTGCAATCCAATCCGCAAGCCCTGCACGGCTCAGCCTATACCACGCTGGGTTCACTTTATTTTCGAGTACCTGGCTGGCCTATCGGCTTTGGTGACAAGAAAAAAGCACGCGAATACCTAGAAAAAGCCCTGCAACTGAACCCCACCGGCATAGACAGTAATTACTTTTATGCAGACTACCTGCGGGCACAAGGCGATCACGCGCAAGCGGTGACGTTTTACCAGAAAGCCTTGCAGGCGCCCGCCCGTCCTGGCCGTGAAGACGCTGACGCCGGGCGTAAGCAGGAGATTGAAGAGGGCCTAAAACTGGCGCAAAGCAAGCTTAAATAAGCATACACAGGCCGTATCGAAAACAGGCCTGGTAAAGGCATGCGGCAAACCTGATTGCAATGCGATTTGGCAAACTCGCGCGACTGGCTGCGCATACCGCCAGCGCTGCAGCCGATTAAATACGCGGCGTGTGGCGGGCACTGCTAGCGGTGCCCCGTACGTGCTTAGAACTTGATTTTGGAGGCCACCAGAGACGCCGCGGCGGTTCTGGTCTCCACCCCCAGCTTTTGGAACACATGTTCCAGATGTTTGTTGATGGTGCGCGGACTGGTGCCCAGAATCTCGCCCACATCCTTATTGGTTTTACCTTTCACCGTCCAATACAGCACCTCGGACTCGCGCTTGGTGAGTTGAAACAGTTTACCCAGTGACTCGATCTGCGCCTCATCGGAATACTCACGCAACACCACCACCCACTGCTCTTCGCTGGTATTGGCCACCGTCAGACTCAGTCGCGCACTGCCCTGATTCACGTTCAGCGTCTGCATCGCCTGCCCGCTACCAAACTGCTGTATGCAACTTTCCAGCCACTGATAAATCATGGGCGGCAGCGTCTGCTGGCTGAGCGGGCCCTCTTTGGCGGCCCACTCGGCAAAATATTGTTCCAGATAATGCTTGGCTAAAGGGGTTTGCCATACCAGGCGCTTATCCCCGGGCAGGATGGCGATGGTGGCTTGACCAAACGCATCCAGCGCCGACGTGGCCTGATGCATTTTGGTCGCATTCTGCACATGGGCTTTGAGTCTGGCCAGCACTTCGACCGGCCGCACGGGCTTGGTCACATAATCGACGCCGCCCGCATCAAACGCCATGGTCACATGCTCGACCTCGGTCAGGCCGGTCATGAAAATCACCGGGATATGCTGGGTCTCTGCCGCCGCCTTGATGCGGCGACAGGTGGCAAAGCCATCCAGTCCAGGCATCATGGCATCCATCAAAATCACATGCGGCTGCATCAGGTGTGCGACCTGTAGCGCCATCTCGCCAGAGTTAGCGACATAGACCTGATAGCCAGACTCATCCAGCGCATCGTGCAGATAGGCCAGATTTTCTGGCACATCATCCACAATCAGCACGGTATGGTTAAGACTGGTCATTTGGCATACTCCTCAATCAAGCGTTGCAGTTTAGCAAAATCAAAGCGTTCCATGGCCTGTTGTAAAGACGCAATAAACGCTTGGTGCTGGGCATGGTCGCGGCCCAGGGTGGCCAGAATCTCACGCACGCCTTTGACATAACCCATGCGCGCGAATTGGGCCAGATTATCCAGCAGCACCGTGGGGATGGCTGCCCCGCCCGCGTCCTCAATCTGCGCCGTGGTCAGCGCGTCAGCGGCGGGCGCTGTTTGGCCGGCCGGGTCGGCATAACGCCAGGTCAGGTCCAGCTGTTTGCCCACCCAGTCCAGCACCTCTTCTAGGTTGACCGGTTTCACAAAGAAATCCTCCGGCGGAATCTTGGCCTGATTATCCAGACTGCGGTCGTAGGCGTTGGCAGAAATGATGGCAATGGGCACCGCAGCATGATGGACCTGACGAATGATATAAGCCGCTTCCCAGCCATCCATGACCGGCATCGCCAGATCCATCAGGATGGCATCGGCATGCACCATCTGGTACTGATTGACGCAAGACTGGCCATTGGCAGCCTCTTGTACGATAAACCCTAGCGGTTGCAGCGTCTGGCGCAACAGCTCGCGATCGACCTCTTCATTGTCCACCACCAGAATGGTACGCACCGGCCCCTCATACCCGATACGCCGGCGCACAGCCTTTTTCGACAGCTGCGCGGTTTCACGAATCTGCGGCAGAAACAGTCGAATCTCGAAACGCGTGCCCTGTCCTAGCACACTCTCAAACTGCATCTCGCCCCCCATCAACTGTGTTAACAGCTTGCTGATGGTCAACCCAAGGCCGGTGCCACCGATGCCCACCACATCGGCCGCGCTGCCACGCTCAAAGGGCTCGAAGATTTTTTCCACTTCATTGGGGGCAATACCGGGCCCGGTATCTTCAATCTCGATCTGCGCGATCTCACGCGCATAACTGACGCGGAAAGTCACACTGCCCTGACTGGTAAACTTCACGGCGTTACCCAAAATATTGACCAGAATCTGCATCAGTCGCTTGTGGTCGGCACGCACATACTCTGGCAAATGGCCCGCCTGCTCAAAGAAAAATGACAGCCCCTTGTTCTGCGCCTGAATCTCAAACATGCTCACCATCTGGCTGATAAACTCGGGAAAATGCAGCGGTTTGACGTCAAACCGCATCTTGCCACTCTCGATACGCGCAATATCCAGCGTACTCTCGATCAGTGACAGCAAGTGCTCGCCACCACGACTGATGGTTTTAATCGCCTGCTTGCGGTGTTCGGGGATACTGCTGTCGTTAGTGAGCAGCTGTGCGTAGCCCAAAATACTGTTGAGCGGCGTACGTAACTCATGACTGATGCCGGTGATGTAACGGCTCTTGGCCTGGTTGGCCTCTTCAGCCAACTGTCTGGCTTTTTGCAACTGGGCATCGGTCTTTTTATGTGACTCGATCTCTTCGAGCAACAGGCCTGTCTGGCGGTTAGACTCTTCCTGTGCCACACGGCGGCTGGCCGAGGTCAGCACCAGCCACCAGGCCACGATGCCCCCGAGGAACAGTAAGGCGACAAACACCTTGAGGTAGCCGGCACGAAAATGCCGCATCAAGTCGGGATACTCACGACCCACGGTTAGGGCGTCATGCAGATAAATGAGGCCAATGGTCGCCCCAAACAGCATCACGGCAATCACCATCAATAATAAAAAGTGCGCCACCCCACCGTTAAGATGCGGCCACAGGCGCTTGGGCAGAAACTTGCGGTTCAGCGCCTCCCATTGCGCGCTCAATCTGGCCTGCGGCTTGCAGGCGTCGTGACAGCGCGCGTCCAAGCAGCAACACAGCGAGCAGATGGTGCCGCCATAGGCCGGACAATGCGCCATATCATTGACCTCATACTCCCGCTCGCAGATCACGCACTGCTTGGTCGCCGAGGGCTGCAGGTACTTGGGCCGCTGCCTAGCCAGATAATATTTGCCTTTGGTCAGCCAAGCGATGAGCGGCGACATCAGCAAGGCCGTAAACAGCGAGATAAAGGTAGAGAACGACTGAGCGAGTACGCCCATGACCCCGG
The DNA here is from genome assembly GCA_964437895.1 of uncultured Methylotenera sp. Classification (GTDB taxonomy): domain Bacteria; phylum Pseudomonadota; class Gammaproteobacteria; order Burkholderiales; family Methylophilaceae; genus Methylophilus. The sequence goes on along the minus strand of CAYTIV010000005.1, from coordinate 7,475 downwards.
TATAGGCGGCAATCGATACCGCCGAGGCGATAAACATGGCGCCCACCCCCACCGGGTTGATGTCATACAGATAGGCGCGTCTGAACTCGATGCCGCGCGGGCTCCAGCCCAGCGGTTTATTAATTACCAGATCGGCGACGACGGCAGCAATCCAAGCGATGGCGATATTGGCATACAGCCCGAGGATCTCCTCCAGCGCCTGAAACACATTCAGCTCCATCAGCACGATGGCAATCATGACGTTGAACACCACCCACACAATCCGGCCCGGGTGGCTGTGGGTCAACCGGGCAAAAAAGTTGGACCAGGCCAGTGAGCCGGCGTAGGCATTGGTCATATTGACCTTGATCTGCGAGACACAGACAAACAGCGCGGTCACCGCCAGCGCCACCTGGTGGTTGCTAAACACATGCTCGAACCCCACCCAGTACATATGGGTCGGGTTAACGGCTGAGCTCAGCGGCATGTCACGATTGAACACCAGATAGGCCAGCAGCGCCCCCGCCAGCATCTTGAGCATGCCTAGAACCACCCAGCCCGGGCCTGCCATCAGCACGCCCAGGTTCCAGCGCCAGTAGTTCTCTTTGTTACGTACCGGCATAAACCGTAAAAAGTCGACCTGCTCACCAATCTGCGGAATCAGGGCCACACCCACCGCCGTCGCCGCACCGAACATCACCCAGTTAAAATGTCCGCCCTCCGCCGAGATGCCGGCAAAGTCACTTAGGCGCGTCAGCACATGCGGGTCCATCTGGATAATGGCCAGAAACGGCAAAAACATCAGCGCGATCCAAATCGGCTGCGTGATCATCTGGATGCGGCTGATCAGGGTCACGCCATGCGAGACCAGGGGAATCACCATCAGCGCACTGACCAGATACCCTAAATACAAGGGGAGATGAAAATACAGCTCAAGCGCGTAGCCCATGATCGCGGCTTCCAGCGAAAATAGAATAAACGTGAACGAGGCATAAATGAACGACGAAATGGTCGAGCCGATATAGCCAAAACCGGCGCCACGTGTCAGCAAATCCATGTCTAGGCCATATTTGGCCGCGTAATAACTGATGGGCAGGCCAGTCAGAAAAATGATCAAGCCCACAGCCAGAATGGCCCACAAGGCATTGGGGAAACCATAATTGATGGTAATGGTGCCGCCAATGGCCTCCAGCACCAAAAACGAAATCGCACCCAGCGCCGTGTTGGACACCCGCAAAATAGACCACTTGCGGAAGGCCCGCGGCGTATAGCGCAGCGCATAATCCTCTATGGTCTCGTTAGCGACCCAGTTGTTATAGTCGCGACGAATTTTGACGATACGCTGTATCGGCTCAGCATGCGGCGTCTGCACAGGTGTGGAAGGGGTAGACAATCAACAATCCTTAAAAAAACGGGACCGTCACGAGAAAAAAGAGGCCCAGCGTATGCTAGAACAGCGACACGCTGCAATCACTACGTTAATTGACGTAGCCAGCCATAAGCATGCCACAAATAAAAAATGCGGATAAGCGATTTATCCGCATTTTACCTTTGCCCATCAGAGAGACGGGGGCTGCTAATTAAGCCAGCAGAAAACCGGCGCCCAGCAAAAGCATGCCGCCGCCTAAGCCTTGGCGCACTCGGCGGGCCCAAGGCTGCGGTTGACGTCCCAGCCACCAGCCTGCCGCATGCAAGGCCACAGTCGCGCAAACCATGCCGGCCAGGGCCGTCCAGTGCTGACCCAGCTCCTGACCATGCAGGTAGCCATGTGCCATGCCGATGAACAGCACACCAGCCACTTGCACCCCGCGTGACAGGCGCACCTCGGTGAGCAACAGGCCGCCCATCACCAGCACACTGGCAGTGACCAGCATTTCAGCCAGAGACACAGACAGCCAGGTCATCGCGGTCAGTGCGGCCACCGTCATGCTCAGCACAAATAGCAGCGGCCAAAGCCAGCCTTGCCCCTGCGGACGGCGCGCCGCCCACAGCCCGAGTGACAGCATGACCAGCAAGTGATCCCAACCGGTGAGCGGATGCATAAGCCCCGCAGCAAAGCCACTTTCCAGGCCGTGGCCGGGATGGGCAAACGCGCTGGTGGACATGGCCAGGGCGACCAAGGCGAACAGAATATTTTTTCTCATTGACTCTTCTCCAAACGAATTGCATAGAGGGTGTGTGTCTTGCACCCACCCGATATCACTCTATTTTTAAGCACGCGCAGTACTTATATTCACAGCATCAGGCCTTGTTTTTCAATAAAGGTGACGATGTCTTCCAGCCCCTGCCCGCTTTTCAGATTACTGAAAATAAAAGGTTTTTCACCGCGCATACGTTTGGCATCCTGCTCCATCACCGTTAAAGAAGCGCCCACCATAGGCGCTAGGTCTATCTTGTTGATCACCAGCAAATCGGATTTGGTGATGCCTGGCCCCCCCTTGCGCGGAATCTTCTCGCCGGCAGCCACATCAATCACATAAATGGTCAAATCAGACAGCTCGGGGCTAAAGGTGGCCGCCAGATTGTCGCCGCCGCTCTCAACAAACACGATATCCAGCGTTCGGAAACGCTTGCTGAGCTGGTCGACCGCTTCAAGGTTCATCGAGGCGTCCTCACGGATGGCGGTATGCGGGCAACCGCCGGTCTCGACACCGATGATGCGCTCAGGCACCAAGGCCTCGTTACGGGTCAGAAACTCGGCATCTTCTTTGGTGTAGATGTCGTTGGTGACCACAGCAATGTTGTACACCTCGCGCAAGCGCTGACACAGCGCCAGCGTCAAAGCAGTTTTGCCAGAGCCGACCGGGCCGCCGATCCCCACACGCAACGGCTCCTTGTAATCGCTGACAACGGGAGTGGGGGTATCAAATTGGGTATGAATTTTCATGATCTAAATAACCTGCTGTATTGTGTTTCATGTTGGCACCCAGCAATGCTGAGTAGCGGATTAAAGTTGCTCATTTCGTCATCGGGCAGCTGCATGGCCTGCGTGATCACGGCGGGCAATTGCGCCCCCAGCGCCAGCAATATGGTCTGCCCGGCCACCTGCCCCAACGGCACGGCTTTCATGGCGGCACTGGCCTGATTCTCCAGCCAGCCCCAGACATAGCCTTGCAACATCTGGGCGGGGGCGATCTGCCAGTGCTGGGCAATGGCCGCATACACGGTGGGAAAAGCCGGACTTTCCAGCTGATTCAACTCGGCCACCAGCGCAGGCGGAATCTCTTTCAACTCGTTGAGCAAGCGCCGTAGCGAGTAGCCCATCTGTCGGGTTTCAGCATAGCCTTCGGCGGTATCCCGCCCGGCCTGGTAAAACTGGTCCCAGTACACCACACGCGCACGATCTGCCGCCTGCCACGCTGCATACAAGCGATAGAGCACGGGCAACTCAAAGCGGGCCTGATAGATTTGCAGGCTGTCGCCTATCCAGGCCTGCGCACTGGAAACATCCTTCACCTCGCCGGACTCAATGGCCCACTCCAAGCCTTGCGAGTAGCAATAGGCCCCCACGGGCAACAGCGGGCTGGCCAGTTGCAGCAGCCGACTGAGCGCCAGTGCATCAGCCATGGCCATGGCCTCGCGGGCGCAGTGAATGCGGCGCTTCATCGCCATGGCGGTGGCCGCCGCCATAGGCCCCGGCTTCGGGTTCAAACGGCGCCTCAGTTTCGCTCACCTGCATGCCCAGCCCGAGCAGCATGTCTCTAAGCACGTAATCCTGTTCCAACCGCAACCAGCCATCGCCAATTTGTAGCGGCACGTGGCGGTTACCCAAATGATACGCCGCGCACATCAAGGCTCTGGCTGTGGGCGCAATCACCGTGTACACCGGCTCTTGGGCCGCTACGATACGCACCACCGTCTGACCATCCTCTGAGCGCAACAAATCACCGCCGCGCAGAATGATGCCCCGGTTTAAAAACAGGGCCGCCTCGCGACCCGAAGCCAGGGTCACGCGCAGACGACTTTTCTGCCGCAGATCGAAAGGCAGTTCCAGCGTATCGTCAACATGGCCGCTCACGGCCAAGCGTTCAGTCAAATGCATCATGATTTACTATCCATCACCCGTCACTCACAAACAAATTACAGGTGTATTTAAAACAGAAAATAGCGCTGAGCCATGGGCAGCACCTCTGCTGGCTCACACACCAGCGGCATGCCATCTGCCAGCACTTCATAGGTCTCCGGATCGACCTCGATTTGCGGCATCCAGGTGTTGTGCACCATGTCAGATTTTTTCACCCCGCGCGTGCCTTTCACGGCGACCAACGGCTTTTGTAGCCCCAGCGCCTGAATCTCAGGGTTCTCGAGCGCGGCCTGCGAGACAAACGTCAGTGCGGTTTTGAGCCCCCCGCCATAAGCGCCAAACATGGGGCGGTAATGTACGGGCTGTGGCGTCGGGATAGACGCATTAGGGTCGCCCATCGCAGCCGCCGCAATCATCCCGCCCTTGATGATGGTAAACGGTTTCACGCCAAAAAAGGCCGGCTTCCAAACCACCAGATCGGCCAGCTTGCCGACTTCGACCGAGCCCACCACGTGCGCCACACCGTGTGTCAGGGCCGGATTGATGGTGTACTTGGCAATGTAGCGCTTGACGCGGAAATTATCGTTACCGGCGGCATCCTCGGCTAATGGACCGCGCTGCACTTTCATCTTGTGCGCCGTCTGCCAGGTACGAATCACGACCTCGCCCACACGCCCCATGGCCTGCGAATCGGAGGACATCATAGAAAACGCACCCAGATCATGAAAAATATCTTCCGCGGCAATCGTCTCACGACGAATGCGGCTCTCGGCAAACGCAATATCCTCGGCAATCGCCGGGTCCAGGTGGTGGCAGACCATGAGCATATCCAGATGCTCATCAATGGTATTGACCGTAAATGGGCGAGTAGGATTGGTAGAAGAGGGCAGCACATTAGGATGGCTGGCCGCCTTGATAATATCCGGCGCATGGCCGCCACCGGCCCCTTCCGTGTGAAACGTATGTATGGTTCTGCCCTTGAACGCCCCGATGGTGGTCTCGACAAAGCCAGACTCATTCAGCGTATCGGAGTGGATCGCCACTTGCACATCCATCTCGTCCGCCACGCTCAAACAGTTGTCGATAGCGGCGGGGGTGGTGCCCCAGTCCTCATGCAGTTTGAGGCCGATGACGCCGGCCCGCACCTGCTCGCGCAGAGGTTCTGGCAGGCTGGCATTGCCCTTACCCAAAAAGCCCAGATTCATGGGAAACGCATCTGCCGCCTGCAACATGCGATGGATATGCCAAGGCCCAGGGGTGCAGGTCGTAGCAAAAGTGCCGGTCGCCGGGCCGGTGCCACCGCCAATCATGGTAGTCACGCCAGACATCAGCGCCTCTTCAATCTGTTGCGGGCAAATAAAATGGATGTGGGTATCGATGCCACCTGCCGTAATAATCATGCCCTCACCGGCAATGATTTCGGTACCGGCACCGATGGCAATCGTCACGCCCGGCTGTATGTCTGGGTTGCCCGCTTTGCCGATGGCTGAAATATAGCCGCCCTTGATGCCGATATCCGCCTTGACGATGCCCCAGTGGTCTATAATCAGCGCATTGGTAATCACCGTATCGGCCACCTCAGCGGCCAGCCCCTGCCCTTGACCCATGCCATCACGGATGACTTTACCGCCACCAAACTTGACCTCCTCACCGTAGAGCGTGTAGTCCTTTTCAACCTCCACCCACAGCTCGGTATCTGCCAGACGCACCTTGTCACCCACGGTCGGGCCAAACATTTCGGCATACGCCCGTTTATCCATCTTCAGTGTCATTTCAAAGCCCCCATCACACGTCCGGCAAACCCATAGACTTTGCGCGCCCCAGCCAAGCGCACCAACTGCACCGTGCGGGTTTGGCCCGGCTCAAAGCGCACCGCCGTGCCCGAGGCGATGTTCAAGCGATAACCGTAAGCCTGCGCCCGATCAAACGCCAACGCATCATTGGTTTCATAAAAGTGATAATGCGAACCCACCTGTATCGGACGGTCACCCTTGTTCGCCACATCCAGCGTGACGGTCTCACGCCCTACGTTTAATTCGATGTCGCCTGCTGCGACCTGCATCTCGCCGGGAATCATTGATTAGCTCCAAAGAGTCTCAAAACACACATTATTTAATCTTTCACGTGCACTGCAACAGGGTTGCGGCAAGCGTAGAGGGCAAGGCGCACAACCGCAGACAGTACAATCAGTACGGCAAGGGGGTGCAACACCGCCATCTGCGCTTGCCGCGCCCCTGTCTTTAAGGGATGGGGTGGTGGACGGTGACTAGCTTGGTCCCATCCGGAAACGTCGCCTCGACCTGAATATCGGGAATCATCTCCGGCACCCCTTCCATCACCTCGTCACGGCTGAGCAGCGTGGTGCCATAACTCATGAGCTCGGCTACCGTGTTACCGTCACGCGCGCCCTCCATGATGGCGGCGGTGATAAAGGCGATCGCCTCCGGGTAATTCAATTTGAGTCCGCGCGCCTTGCGCCGTTCGGCCAGCAAAGCGGCTGTAAAAATCAGTAGCTTGTCTTTTTCACGTGGGGTGAGTTCCATCAATCACTCTCTTATTGGGCGGTTAGGTGTTCCAAATGCGGGGTCTGACCGCAGGCCGTTGCGCGTACCAGGGCCGTAACAGTTGCCAGCATTGTTCAAAATAGTGCCTGGCCTGCTGCGAGGCGTGGCCGACATAGCGGATGCATAATACCTCAGGCAAGGCCGTGATGCCGACCTTGGCATCGGCCAGCGGGATATCGCGGCAGGCCTGAAGCAGCTCGGGGGGCACGTTGCCCGCACAAATGATAAAGGTGCCGAATACCGGCGAGGCATGCAAACCCACCCGACTTTGGCTCAGCATATCCGCCGCCTGCATGTGGGCCTGCTCGTTCCAGATCAGGCGGCCTTCGCGGTAGAGTCGTTGCTGCAAGCGGTAAAGGCCGGTCTGCCAACGCTCCTGCTGTGCTTGGCGGCCCAGACAGACAATATCCCAGGCGGCCAGTCGGGCATCAGCGGCTAGTGAGATATCGGCAGCAAAGCGCACCTCGGCGGCATCAAACAGAATATTCTCCTGCGGTAACCACTCCAGGCTGCTGCCGGCAGCCAGGTTGAAATGCAGATCCTGTGAAGCCAGCGTGCCATTGGCTTTGTACCATTTGCCAGCCCCGGGGGTGGTCAGCAGTGCCTGTGCGCCCTCACCCACCTCCACTTGCACATGCAGCGCGTCGCCACCCGCCACGCCGCCGGGCGGGTGCACGATCACGGCATGGCAAACTGCCTCGCCTTCGGGGTGCAAGCTTTTTTGCACCACCAGCGGGCCGTGGTGTAAGCGATGTGCCAAGTAAGAGCGCGCCTCACGCTTGGCAAAGCCTAACTCCAAACGCGCTTGCCAATGTTTGCTGGCCTTTATGGGTGCCGGTGTGACTGGCATCGCTGCCGTATGCTTCAAATCATCCATCACAGCATCATGCCACAGACAAATCAAAAAA
>CAYTIV010000004.1:0-35434 GCA_964437895.1 uncultured Methylotenera sp. | reverse complement strand
GCCCTTGTACCCGCATGAGCCGACCCCCAGGGAGGACCCGCGCCCGGCAGCCGTCGCGATCAGTCGCTGGGCTTGCGGGCGCTGCACGCGCGCAAAGCACAGACGGGGAGATGGGGCGCGCAGACACCGCAACGATTGAAACAATGGAACCCCCTAGCTAGAACAGGCGGCGTTGCCGCGCATTGGGCGGCGTGGCCAGGATGGAGGCAGCATCCTCAAGTTGCTGCGGCGTTGCGCCGCGCTCGAGGATGGCCATGATTGAATCGACATCGATCACTGCGCGCACCGACTCACGCGCGCTTCGCCAGCGCGCAAGTTGCCGCTCGCGTATCGCGGCAGCAGCCTGCCGCACGCGGGCATTGGCAACGCGGCCGGCGCTTGCCTTGCTCATTCCTTGGACTCGCGCAGGCATACCTCGCCATCTGCGCGGTGCGCCGCGCAATACCATCGCAACAGGCGGCCGCGCAGGACATAGCCGAACGGCGCGGCTAGCGATCCGCACGTATCGCACGGATGCACAAGCACTCGCGCGCCTGATGGCAATGTGCAGATCGTGGCCACTACCGCGCCGGCCCCTCAACTCGATACCCGCCGGGCAGCGCGAACCAGTAGCCCGCTGGTGACCGCATTGGCTTCGGCAGGCCTTGCCAGTTGGTATCCAGCAGCTTGCACCCGCCCGCTTTGGGCTGGACAACGCGCAGCATCACCGGGCAGTCCAACTCACGGAAGCGCAGATGCGGGATCTGCCCATCCGCGGTTTCTGTGGCGTGCTCCACGTTCTGCGGGACATGCGTTCGCATTGGTGGGCCGTACCTCATGGCGTACCCCGCAGTGCTTCGGTCAACACGCGCTTGTCGCGCTCCAGTTGCGCAATGCGCTCCTGCGCCTCGCGCAGCTCGCGCTCGGTCTGAGATTCCAGCTTGCGCAAGGTGCGCGGGTCATAGCCGCGATGCAGCAGCAGCCAGTGCATGGGCGCCTCGTTGCCGCAGGTATCCATCAGCAACGAAAGCTGCTCCAGGCTGAACCACTTGCCGCTGGTCTGGATCCTCGACCACACCGCCTCTTGCGCTCCAATGTCGGCCGCGATGATCTTGTCCAGGCGGCCAGATTTCTGCGCACACAGTGCGATGGCTCGGGCGCCAGACGATTGCCTGCGCACCTCTTCCAGATCTAGCGGCACTGCCTCGCCGACCATCCGTAGCGCAAGCTGAGTCATGGCTGTTGACTCGCGTTTATCCACGCCACGCGGCCAAACTGAAGGCCGATGAAGACACGCACGCTCAAGAAAACTCGCCGCAGCCAAAGCCCTGGAAACGCTGCGGCGAGGCGCACACGCACCGCCGTGCGTGGCGTAACTGAGAAGGTGGCGCCGGATCGCGGGGAGACGACCCGGCGCCGATCGCCGGCAGGGGGAAGGGCCGGCGAAACTTGGAAGGATGGCGGGAATGGCAGCACGTCAGGCCACCCCTCTCGCAGCGGCCATTGCGCCGCGAACAAGCCGGGCAGTTGCGATGCTTCAAGACCTTGCGGCTGGACTGGCTGCTCTGAGCGTCGATCCTCGACACTGAACAGGCGTTTCGTTGCCCAGGCGTTCATTGCCGGGGAAAGATGGAAGAAGGATTCGTGCACCATCTCAGGCTGCCCTTTGTTCTGGGTCAACGCCCATCGAAGGCGCCGGGAACACGTCCGGGCTTAACTCATGGCACTTAACCGCACCACCAGTCGCGCGCTCGATTGCAGCGGCATGCCTTGGCGGAACTCGGCCATCGCGCAGCCAGCGCGTGACCGCTTGCGGACGTTGGCCGCATGCCCTGGCGAGCTTCGCCTGGGTCCCGATGATTTCAACTGCGCGTGCTACTGGGTTCATTGGCAGCGGAGTAAACACGATGGTTAGTCCGTTGTCAACAGCACGGTTATTGACCGAGCAAACGGCCGAGCGCCAGCATAAACATGCGGTTTATCTACTGGCGGAACCTTTCTTGGAAACCTTCGCGACCCGCTTCGCGCACATGCTGGAGACGTGCGGCTTGGACCGCGCACGGTTTGCGCGGATGCTGTCTGGCTCTGGCCAACAAAAAATAACCAACTGGCTTGATCGGGGGCGCATTGGCAGCCCCAGTCGTCGGGAAGTTTTCTTGCTTACCGGCGCATCCCTGGACTGGCTAAACGACGGTATCGGGCAGCCGTTCCCTGCGGGCCCTCAAAAGATCTACCCGCGGATACTCGAAATGGAGGCGCCGCCAACCTATGCACCAACGACAACGATCGAAGTCACGCCGCGTGAGTTGGCGCTGCTTGAAAACTACCGCGCATCACCCGAGAGGTTTCGGCAAGTCGTTGATGACCAAGCTGCTGCGAGCGCGAAACCGGACGACGTGAACGACGGCGCGGGTTAAGCCGCGCCACGCCGCCCTTTCAGGCTACTGGCGAATCTCTTCAATCGCCTGCACAACGCCACCGCTGATGGTGAATTTCACCATCTTCGAACCGTCACGGTAAAACCAGTTCTCCGCCACTTGGGCGCCATAACGGTTCATCACCGGCTCCTTGTACGCAGGCTGCCCCATCGCGTCCATTACGCGCGCAATCGAATCCCCCTGATCGAGCACGATGCTACCTGCCCGATACGTGCCAAACGCCGCAGCCGACGCCGACCATGCCAACAACGCAACAAGCGCATACCGTACAACTCCACGCATGACAAACCCTCCATTGACGAGACAGCGAAACGATTCTGGCACGGAATCCAGCCAACAACACTACCGCATGATAAACACCCTGTTGACTTGCGGCTAATCATGGTGTTTACTCCGGCAATCATCCCGGAGCCACCATGCCAACAAATCCCACCATTCCCCTACCCGGCAGCCTCGAACTTCACTTCCGCATCGCCGGCGAAGATCTCACCGTCAGACTGGTGCGCAAGGCGAAGGTTGCGGGTGACCCCATCGCCACGGCAACCGCAAACACTGCCGTCGTTGCGCTGAGCGGCAACGAACTCCGCGTCGGCAAAGCCCGGTTCTGGATCCCCGCCGACTCCCTGCCCAAGGCCCGCGCCATCGTCGCCGCCCTGGAGGCCGCGCCATGACGCCGCGCTCACGCCACCCACACACCCGCACCGCCACCGAGCGCCTGCATGCCCACATCCGTGCGCGCCTGCAAGGTCAATCCGAACTCGAAATCGCTGCCGCGATTGTCCACGCCGACGCAGTTTTCTGCGACGGCATCGGCAGCATGCAAGCCGCACTCGAAGCGGCCATCCACCACGCCAACATCAACCCGAGGAACGCCGCATGAACATCATCCCGCTTGCCTCCCACCCTCGCGCACGCGAACGCGCCGCCGGTGAATGCGCCGCCCGCGTTGCCGAACGCTTCGGCCTGGCTGCCGACATCCGCGCCCGGCTCATCGCCGACACCCGTGCCCTGGTCCGCGCCAACTGCTCCGCCGCCTGGGCCCTGCGTATCGCACGCCGCACCGCCCGCCGCGCCGCCGCGCACCCGGAGATTGCCTGATGCCTGCCGTCCGCATCGCAAACGTATCCATCGACGGAACCAGACTGCTCGTCACCCGCTTCCGGCGCGACACCGCAAACACGGAACCCGAAAGCCTGGTCGGCCTATGCGAGCTTTCGCCCGGCGAAGCGCGCATATGCCACACGACGCCAGGCGAAGTGCTCACCGTCGTGGAGATCTGTGCGAGCACAGCCAGCACCTTCGCCCACCAACTCGCCCATTTCCGCGCCTCCGCAGCCGCCTACCAGTTTGAACTCACCCAGGAAGAACTCGAACGCGCCATCCGCGAGGAGGCCAACCCATGCGCCAACGCCAACTGAGCCACCCCGCCGGCACCTTCGCCCGCTGCCGAGGCTGCGCCCGCGAACCCATGCACATCATCTGCATGGGGCGCACCAACCGCGAAGGCCCGGCCACACCAGGCGAGGCCCCCGCCGAACGCCACCAGCTCGAATGCTGCCGCTGCGGCCACGTCACCGCCCGCCACGCGTCCCTCACCGACGCGCAATTCGAATGGGCCGGCACCTTCGGCGCACGCCCACCCATCCGCGCCGTACCGCGCGAAACCCTGCACCTCAAGCGGTCGAGCATCGCGCAATGACGACCGATCTCCACCACCGAATGCGCGTCGCCGCGCAAGCCATGGCCACAGCCAGCCAGCAACGCGAAATCCACCCGCTCAGCAGCCCGGAGCGCATGGAATGGGTGCTGATCCGTGAAGCCTGCAGAAACGAAATCCGGCGCATCGATCAGCAGATCAAGCAACACCCAACACATCAGGAAACCCAATGACCACATCAGTCCATATCTACCTCACCGTCCTGTTGTGGATGGGAATCGTGAACGTTCTCGTCGGAGCCATGTATCTCGTCGCGGACCACCCGCGCGAAAGGCGCCCGGCAAACGTCGGCACCGATCTCCTTGCGCTCATGTTTTCGCTTTCGATGCTCGCGTGGACAGCCGTGCTGCTGTACGCCTGACCCTCTGCACACATAGGCTGACCATGCCCCACCCAGGCCAACCCATCACCCAGCGCGTCCAGATCGGCAAGTCGCCAGACGACTGCTGGCTCTGGCTTGGCCCGACAACCGAAATCGGCCACGGCAAGATCACCTTCGGCGGGCGCGACATGCTCGCGCACCGCTGGATCTGGTCGCAGCTGTTCGGCCCCATCCCGGAAGGCGCCGTCGTCTATCCCACCTGCGGCGTGGTCGGATGCGTCAACCCGCATCACCTAGACTGCGATCACTACGCAACCAGCTGCCGGCGCCGAGGCGCCACCAAGCTGCTGCCCGCCGACGTAGCAGAAATCCGCGCTGCCCGGTCGGCAGCCGTCGCAACCACGGCACGCACCATCGCCATGCGCTACGGCGTGTCGGCAAACACCGTGCGCGACATTTGGGCAGGCCGCTCATGGGCGCGCGCAAGGCCGCGCAAGGTGTCCGCCAATGGCTGATGGAAACCGCCAGCAAGGCTTCGGCTTCCACGCCACCGGCGCATCCAAACTGCGCCACGGGGAAATCGTTGTCGATCTTTTCGCCGGCGGCGGCGGCGCAAGCGAAGCACTCCGACAAGCGCTCGGCCGAGACCCCGACATCTGCATCAACCACGATGCCTTGGCCATCGGCATGCACGCCGCCAATCACCCGCTGGCTCGGCACCTGTGCGAAGACGTATGGGCCGCAGACCCGCGCACCGAATGCGCCGGGAGGCCCGTAGGCTGGCTGCACGCGTCGCCCGATTGCACGCATTTCAGCCAAGCCAAGGGCGGCCAGCCACGCAGCCGCGCCACGCGCTCGCTGTCGTGGGTCGTACTCAAGTGGGCTGGCGCCGTGCGCCCGCGCATCATCAGCCTGGAAAACGTCGAGCAGATCCTGAAATGGGGCCCGCTCGTGGCCAAGCGAGACCGCGCAACCCGCCGCGTCCTTCGCCTGGATGGCAGCGTAGCCGCACCCGGCGAGCGCGTGCCGATCGACCGCCAATTCCTGGTGCCCGACAAGCGCCACGCAGGCCGAACATGGCAGCACTTTGTCGCTGCGCTGCGCACGCTCGGCTACGCCGTCCAGTGGCGCAAGCTGCGCGCCTGCGACTACGGCGCAGGCACCAGCCGCACGCGCCTTTTCCTGGTTGCCCGCTGCGATGGCGAACCGATCCAATGGCCGAAGCCAACGCACGGCCCGGGCTGCACACAGTCCTTCGTCACCGCCGCTGACTGCATCGACTGGTCCATCCCCTGCCCGTCAATCTTCACGCGCACGAAGCCCCTGGCCGATGCCACGCTGCGCCGCATCGCGCGCGGCATACGTCGCTACGTGCTGACCTCAGCCGAGCCGTTCATCGTGCCCGGCACTGCCCCATTCATCACCGAGTTTGCCAACGCCTCGCGCGGCGCCACGTGGCCAGCAAGCGAACCGCTACGCACACAGTGCGCCCAAGTCAAAGGCGGACACTTCGCGCTGGTCAGCGCATTCATCGAGCAAGCCAACGGTGGCGGCCCCAGTGGCAACCCAGCACCCCCACGCAGCGCAGACACTCCGCTGTCCACCATCACGCAGGCCGGCAGTCAGCAGCGGCTGGTAACGGCGCACATGGTCACGATGCGAGGCGATAACGTCGGCAGCGCCATCGATGCGCCCGTGCGCACTCTCTCTGCTGGCGGCGAGCACCATGCCATCGCCACGTACACCTTGAGCCCGGAAACAGAATCCAACGCGCTCCGCGTTGCCGCATTCCTCGTCAACTACTACGGCAACGGCCAAGCACTGGACATCACCCACCCCGTCGACACCATCACCACCCGCGACCGCCTCGCACTCGTCACAGTCCAAGTCCACGGCGTGCCGCATGTCATCGTGGACATCGGCCTGCGCATGCTGCGCCCCAGCGAGCTCTACAAGGCGCAAGGATTCCCACCAGACTACATCATCCACCGCACCGCCGATGGCAGGCCAATCAATGCCACCCGCGCCGTGCGCATGGTCGGCAACAGCGTCAGCCCACCGCCGCTTGCAGCCATCGCAGCCGCAAATCTGGACTGCACCCAGGCGCTGAGGTGCGCGGCATGAACACCGCCGAGCGGTCACGGAGAACGAGAGCCATGCAACAGATGCACCCAGACAGCAAAGCAAGCCGTGTGCTGGCCATCCTCGCCGATGGGCCCGCGACGACAGCGGAAATTGCCGCCGAAACCGGTTGGACGAAGCACAACACCTGCGCGCACGTGAAGAACCTACACATGCGCGGAAAGGTGGAGCGAAAGCCTTGGCATGTGAAAGGCCAAGGGCCGCGATTCTTGTGGTTTCTGCCGCCTAACACCTGAATTAAGCCGCGCCGCGAAGCGGCGTCGGCTTGAATGAATTGTTAGGTTGCAGCACGAGGACAGACATGCACACAGACACCGAGTACCTACGCGGACTTTCCGAAAACCAAAACTTGCCGACGCTGATGCGCGACACGTTGCGAAATGCTGCGGCAGAGATTGAGCGGTTGCATACGGCACTCGTTGCCATAACGAATGTGCCTGCTGGCACGGTTCTTACAGCCCACCAGATGCGCATGATCGCAAAGAACGCGATTGCAACCTAACACCCGAGCTTAGGCGGGCCGCGAAGCGGCCTCGCATGGAACGAATGGTTAGCTGGCACCCACAGCGGAGCGAGAAATGAAATACACGCCAGACGAAATTGCGGAACTGCTGAAGGACAAGCCGCACCAGCCACACTACATCGCCGCGATGGTTCGCAAAGCGGTGGAGGCGGAACGCGAACGGTGCGCGCAGGTATGTGAGTCGTTCGGCGGCAATGGGGCAGGCTACATAGATGACGACTGGGCGCGAATGTGTGCTGCCGCTATCCGTGACAGCTAACACCCAAATTTAGCGGCGCCGGCACGGCGTCCGCTGCAATGCAGAGTTAGCCAGCAAGCGAGGAACGAGACGATGGCAACCAGAACCATACACATGTGCTTGAGCGTGCGGGGTGCGCTGAAAAACATGACGCGCCGCGAACTTGGCGGAATGTTTAAACACGACGACGGCCGCAAGATGACCGCCGATGAAGCGAAGGATGCGCTCATGGATGAGCTGTCGAAAGGCCATGAAGTAATCCCGTTCGGAAAGGCATGCGAAGGCTTTGATTACAGCGGCGGCGGATGCCCAGGACATGCAATTGACGGCTAACGGCTGAATTAAGCCGCGCCGCCGTGACGCCCGGCGCAGCGAGATACCGAAACGGCGTCGGCTTGAATGATTGGTTAGGAGTCACCCATGCATGGAACTTGCCCGGTCTGCGGATACTGCGGACGCCCGATCGGCGGGAACGCCGTTTGGCTTGGATCAATGTGCTACCACCCGGAATGCACACGCGGCCCGAGCTGGCAGCAGACGTATCCGATCTCCGCTACGCCTTTGGTGCCTGCCCTCACCGCCGAGGACGTGCGACAGATCATCCGCGAGGAATTGGAGGCCGCAAAGCCGAAGTGGAGCGGTGGCCCGAAGTGACTCCTAACGCCTGAGCTAACCCGCGCCGCCGTGAGCGCGTGATTTCACCGTGAACCCGAAGCGGCGTCGGGTTGAGCGAATTGTTAGCTGGCAACCGATGGGAGATACGAGGATGGATTTCCAAAAATGGTGGGCGCAGCAGGGCCACGGCCTGTGGCGCGATGACAAGGCGATTACTTCGCAAGTCGCCAGAGCCGCATGGGCCGCTGCCACAGAAGCCGAGCGAGAACGGTGCGCGAAGCTGTGCGAGGACATTGCACGCGAAAAGACACCGCTAGCCGCTGCACTTGGCGCAGACGATTGCGCTACCGCCATCCGGCGACGTGCCACCTAACACCAGATAGTCAGAGCGTTGAAGGTCTGCGAATGTACCGCCGAACCAAAAAGTACACCGCCCGCCGCCAATGGCGGCCGCGGCAAGAAATCCCCGATGACGACCAGCGGCCACCCCGCTGGCAACCGCCAGACCTGCGCCGCCGGATCACCATCGAGGACTTCGACGGAGCAGAGCCCATGACGCACGTCATCGAACTGCACAAAACCACCCGCATCGACACCTACCGCGCCGTCGTCGACGGGCGCGAGTGGAAGGCCCGCATCGGCTGGTCGCGCGTCCTCGACGGACTGCGCAGATCCATGCCGCGCATCGCAAGCGAGCGCGCATCATCCCCATGACCCCCTGGCTCACGCCCGACGAAGTCACCGAGCTCACCGCGCTAACCCGCTGGTCGGCCCAATGTCGCGCGCTAGCCCGCATGGGAATACCATTCCGCCCCAACGCGGCCGGCAGGCCGCTCGTGGAGCGAACCGCCGTGCTCACCGAATCCCAGCCAAAGCGCACCAGCCGCGAACCCAACTGGGCCGCACTCAAGCGCGACGCCGCGTAATGGGCCGCCACCGCAAAACCGACCGCCACCTGCCCGCCTGCATGTACCAGCGCCGCGGCGCGTACTACCTGGTCACCGGTGGAAAGTGGACACCGCTCGGCCGCGACTACGGCCACGCCCTCATCAAGTACGCCGAACAATTCGGCACCGAGCGACGCGTCGAAACCATCCGCGACGCCATCGCGCACTACCTTGAATCCAGCGCCAACCGTCTCGCCACCACCACGCTGGAAAACTACCGCCGCAGCGCCACCAACCTGATTCCGATTTTCGGCGACATGGCCCTGCAGGATCTCACGCCCGCGCACCTCTACCGCTACATGACTGAGACCGGCACCGTCAGCGCCAACCGCGACCGCGCCCTGCTGTCGGCCACGTACACACACGTACGCCGCATCGGCGCACTCCCACGCAGCGTAGACGATCCAACCAAAGGCCTGCACTACCGCAACCCCGAGCACGCCAGAAAGCGCTACATCACCGACGCCGAGCAAGCCGCGCTGCTCATGGCCGCATCACCCAAGCTCGCCTGCATCCAACGCTTCCTGCACCTCACCGCCATGCGCCAATCCGACGCCCTGCGCGTACGCCTGACCGACATCGATGCCGAAGGCATCCACTACACAACCGGCAAAACCGGCGCATCACTCGTCGTCACCTGGACGCCCGCACTCCGCGCCTGCGTCGACGAAGCCCGCGCACTCTGGCGCCGCTTCGGCCGCGACTACCTATTCGAATCCCACCCCAAAGGCCAGCACGCCAAACGTGGCCCGGGCCCCTACACACCCAGCGGCCTCCGCGCCCTCTTCCGCGTAGCCCGCACCCGCGCCGGCGTCGCAGATGTCCGCCTCCACGACCTACGCCGCAAAGCCGCATCCGACACCACCGAAACCCACGCCACCGCCCTACTCGCCCACGCCGACCCAGCCACCACCCGCAAGCACTACCGCGCAAAACCCGTGCGCGTAGAACCCGCCGGATAAGCGTCCAAAATAGACCCCCACACCCACGGTTTTATGCGGTTTCCAGCCGCGTCCAAACCCAAGATATTGGACGCAACCAGCGCCGAAAAACCCACCCGAATCAACCCCCTGCACCAGTTGGCGCAGTAGACTGTTAATCAGGGGGTCGTTGGTTCGAGTCCAACTTCTGGCGCAATTAAATCAAATACTTGGCGCAGTTTCGGCGCAGGTCGCTGTCCAATATATCGCGGTCTGTCCAAAATCCGGGGTTAAAACCTGCTCCGGATCGCCCGCGCAACGCGCTTTCCTGCCGCTCGGATCTTCGCGCATGTGGCGCACGGTTTTGCGGGTTTCGGCATCGCCCGCTGTGGCGGGCGTGCGCTGGGTTTTTGGCGCACACGGATCATGCTGGGGCCACGGGCAAGCAAAGCACGCGGAAGCGCACCGTCTCGAGCAGCCCGTTGGGCGCAGTATCGCCTGGCCAGGAGTCGCCGCGCTGATATGCGTTGATCGCCTGGCTTGCGCCGCCGCCAGGGCGAAGGATGAAGTAGGGCGACACGATGCTGTCGTCGGGCGGGTCGACCTGAAGCGGCCACGCCACCCGGATCATGCTGGCGCTACCGGAATGCACACGATGCGAAACTGCACCGTTTCGGTCATGCCATTGGCGGGATCTCCGAAGCTGGTGTTCGGCTGGTACGCAGACACTTGTATCGGACCGGATTCGCCCGGGCGCATGATGAAGTACGGTGAGCGAATCCCGTTGTCCGGCGGGTCCTGCTGGATATAGGCGCCAGCGGCAGCCAGAAAACGGAAGTTCGCCGCCATGATCGCCAGATCCAGAGGCACCACGCAGCATACATGCGGCGCAGTCATCCCTGTGGTGTCGATCTCCCAGGTGTAGGTTGTCGAGACATCAGCGCCGGGGCTGGCGCTGAAAATAGTACCTGCGACAGTAGCTTCGGCGGGCGCATCGCCAACGCAGGGAAACAGGGATGTCACGTCTGCCCATTCCGCGATCGGCGGCACGGTCGGACAGTCGGCGCATACCGTTGGCGGGGGCACTGGAGGTGGCGCGATGATGATGCCACCGCCACCACTACCGCTGCCCTGCGTGCCGAAAGGCAAGCGCCTCATCATGTCACCACCGTGGGGAACGGCCAGGCGCGGCCATCCAGCGCAACAATCTGGAAGACGTAGCTGCCTGGCGGCAATGCCGAGATCGGGAATGCCACGCGTCCGGCGGTGTCCGTCGTGCGCGTGAACCCGTTGGCGGTTATCGATGCGCCAACCACGGGGCGCCCATCGGCTTCGGTGATCGTGTAGATACGATCCGTGCCCACGGTTTGCGCGGTTGCACCCACGTAGGCTTGTACGCCGTAGGCCGATGCCTGTCGCACCAACCGCACGGCGGGCGCATCGCCCACGGGCGCGCTCAGGGTCACCACGGATTTGCCGGTGTCCAGGTTCACCTCGCGGGCCAGCACGGGAAATGTGCCGGTCACCGGCGCCAGCGGGTGATCGATGGCAACGCCGTCGAACACATTGAGCATGCGCGGGACGGGCACCTGATCAAACACCCAGCGCGGCCGGGCGCGTGCGTGCAACAACCGAGAGGCCACGCCATAGGCAACCCGGGCGGAGGTCACCCAGCGGGCCTCCAGGGTCGCCGATCGCCGCCCAAACCGTGCCACGTAGTCCGGCGCATCCAGTTGCACGGATCCGCTCGGCTGGCCATCCTCGTATCCGAATTGCACGGTGACGTCGTTGGCCATGCTGTCCAGGTCGGCGCTCAGCTTCGCTGCCAAAGCGCCATTGCGAATGCGTGCGCGGGCCGCTCCGGTGCTGGCATCGGTCATCATGCAGAGCCCCGGCGCATCAACGCAAAAATGCGCACCGATGGACGCGCAGATATCCCTGGCAACCGCTTGCGCGGATTCACCGCCCTCGATGCTGCCGCCGATCTCGATGCCCATGGATTCGCACAAGCGACGGAACGGCTCGAGGTCGGCTTCGGTCACCGCTTGCCCGGCGATGTTCGCCAGCACATCCCAAACCACCGTTGCGGGGTTGGTCATGCGTTGGCCGGTCACCGGGTGCAGCTTGCCTCGGCCACGGGCGATCAGGGTTGCGCCCTCATCCTGTGGCTGGCCGAACTCGACAACGGTAATCGGCACGTTGCTGGCATCCACCAGTGTGTACCACTGCCACTCGCCGGCAGGTTGGCCCTCCACCAGCACGGCATCGATACCCTCGCACGCGTGATCAGCCCAGGCGAACAGCGTGCGGGTGGCGTTGTACTGGATCAGCGCGCCGCTCACGCTGCCGTAGCGGTGCGGCAACGGCACGGCCTCGCGATAACCGCCCCAAATTGTGGACTGCCGTAGCGGCAGCGGGCCAGCCAGTAGCGTCTCGATACCGATCTGCGCGGTTGGCGCAGATACGTCCACGTCGTGCACCGTGCCTGCAAACCACACGCCGCTGGCGTCTCGAATTTCCGCCACGGCGCCCAGCGGCGGCATGGCCATGATCTGCGCCACCTGGCCGCTGTCGTTACGCAGGCTCACGCGCACGTTGGGCGTTTCGCCATCGATGCCGCTGCGCAAGGTGCCCAGCGAACGCAACAACTGGCGCGGCGCGCCCTGCCCGCTCATGTCAGGCGCGTCATCCGGGTTGTTGTAATACACCCGGGCAGGCGAGCCAACGATGCGCAGCCAGGTCATTCGGCGACCAGCGTCAAGGATACTGATTGCAGCCGGTGTGTCGGGTCGCTTGGCTGAAACCCGTACACATCATCAATGTCCACGGAGCCGGACTCCAGGCGCACAAGCCCGGTATCGGCCTCGGCATCGTTCGGCACGAGGCCCATCAGCGCATCATCAAACTCGCCCGCATGGTCGAGCATCGCCAGCAGGGCATCGGTTGCCGCCTCCGTCAACGCCTCATGCACCACGGACGCACCAAGCGCCGCCGGTTGCATCAGCGAGGCAATGCGCTGGCGCTTGGTCAGCCGGCCAAGCTCCACCGCACCGGTGCGGATCTGCATTTGCGTGCCGGTGCCCAGGTACAGCCAGCGGATCGCGCCGCTGGTGCTGATACTGATGCGGTACTTCGCCCGGTTGGCCGTCACGGCCTGCCAGATATTCCCCCGCCGCCAGGTGATCACCTGCGAAAGCGGCGTGGTGGCGAAGTTGTCATCGCTGCCGGTCAGCGTGATGGTCGCGCCCTCGGCAATGCGGTGCGCGTAGATGCCTACGCCACTGATCGCGCCGCCGTCGATCTCGATCACCGTCGATCCTGACCACTCCAACTCACCGTCCAGCGGTGAACGAAGTTGCACCGCGCCGTAGGTGGCCTCCGCGCGGTAACTCCACGCATCACCCGCTGCCCAGCTCGGGGCCGCGCCGCCGCTGAACTGCGCGGATAGCCCATCGGCCAGGGCGGTGGTGGCGATGTCTATGGGCGACGACCACGCACCGCCATCGCGCCGCCAGCGGAATCGACCGCCCTCGATGTCGATCAGGAACTGGTCGCCCAGCTCAAAATCGATCCCGCCCGGGGTGATCAAGAAACCCAGCGTATCGCCGCCACTGCTGTAGGCATAGGGCGCGAGCGCGGTGGTCACCAGTGCGTAATCCGCAAGCCTGCCGTCGGTGGACAGCACGACGCTCCAGGTCAGCGTGTCGTTGCCGGTTTGCCCGCCACCAAACGGCACCGGCACGGCGTTGTTCACGCGCACCAGAAAGGTGTCGCCTTCCTGGTAGCCCTGCCCCGTTGACGACCCCACGACATTGGAAATGGTGACAGTGAACTTGTCGCCATATACCAGGTTTTCAACGCATCCCACCTGCAGGCCGAAGCCGAATTCTTTCGTGCTTTGGTTGTAGGGCTCTCCATCTTCATCGATGTACTGCCTGCACGAGTGCCAGTACACATTGTTGAAGGCCGGCAGATATCCATCCGTGGACTGCCAATAGCCTTCGTCGCCAGGGTCTTGCCAGCAGCCGTCTCCATCGACGCTGGCAAACTCAAAATTTACCGAAATGCCTGCTGCCGCGAGACAGTCTGTCATCGCGGTCACATAGCGTTCGAAAAACGCGTCGGTCGGAGTGATGGCAACATCCACCGATGAAAATTCCGTCCAGGTCACGGTGCCATCCGATACGGTTCCGCCAGATGTGGTTGGCCACGTTGGTTCCGTGGTGTCACTTACGCCGGCCGTGGTCACCTTGTAGGTGCGTCCGTTGCCGGGCCTGGCAATGGCGCCCACAGCGTACTGGCGTCGGGCGCCCCAGTAGCGCCATGCAAGCCTCCAGTCCGTGGTATTGCTGTCAGCAAATGCCCTGGCAATGCGTGATGCAGCTCCGCCATTTTCGTCAGTCGGCCAACCGGGTTCATCCACACCGTGGTAGGCAAAGTTTGACGGCTCATCCACACTGGAAGGGGTCACCCGTCTCGTGATGATCGACTGATACACGCATCCATTACGTGTGCTGGGAACCAACAACCCACCCACCACACCTTCCGTGAGCGTCGTCCACGTCTGTGCCGTGTCGTTGGATCCAGCCCCCGCCAGCATGGCGGCCTCGTTGTTCCACTGGTCGAATACCGCATCCCACATGCCGAAGGCAGCCAGCCCGATGTTCGTCCACACGACGGTGCCGTCGTTGGTCGTACCATCGACCGTGGTGCCCCAGGTGGGCTCCGTGGCTCCCGTGGTGCCTGCCGTGGTCACGGCGTAGCGGTAGCCGTTACGCACCACCGGCTCTGCCACTTCGTCCACAGCATAGTCCGTGCTGGCCTCCCATGACGGCCATGCGGTCGTTCCGCCAGCCAGTTTTGCCAGTCCACTCGCAAGGATGCTGGCCCCCTTTTCGATTGCCGCGATATCGGCATCGGACGAATGCCCGAATGGAGCCGTGTTGCTCCCGACGTGATTTCGTACCGCTGCCGTCAACCGCTGCAACCGCCTCAATCGCGATGCATCGGACACGTTTTCGTCTCCCGGTGGGTTGATGCCAAGGCAGTCCGCTCGTGGGCCGCCGCTGACTGCACCTTCTTCGGTGCAGGGTTCTTCCGGGCGTGGAGTCCAGGTGAACTCGTACACGCCATTTCTTGCCGCCGCACCCAACATCGGGCGAAACAGCCTGATGTTGGGCAGGTCGCCGGTTTCCCGCGTCACCGGCTCATAGGAAAACTCGATGTTCCCGGTACTATTGCCGGGCGTCGTGGTCGACATGGCTGGCAGCGGAATCGTGAAGCTGTACGGCGCATCGCTGTAGAGCGCATTGGTGATGGCGTTGGTGAGCTGACCGTTCACGTCGCAATCCACGCGCCACACTTCCTGCCCGGTGATCGAGGCATCGATGCATTGGATCTGTACGGTTTCCGTTGGCGCTGTGGCGCTTGGCGACACCATGAAATCGGCCTTCTTGCACGCGTAGCTGCCATCCGCGGCAAAGCTGACCACGTAGCTTGCGGTCCACACACTCAGGTCGACAACGCCCTGCCCGCCCGGCAGGCGGTCATTCACAACCGGGCCATCCACTTCCACCAGGGCAGACGCTGCATCGCGCATCTTGCTCAGCGCGTCGTACAGGGTGGCCACGCCGGTCAGCGTGTTGGTGGTTACGCCATCGGTCACCGTCACGGAGCGCGATCCGGTCACCTGGTAAACACGCGTGCCACGCTCGGCATCGCGCACGGGCGCAGGCGAAAAGCCGTACACGTAGCGCCCATCCTTGTACTTGCGGAAGGCAACATACACCTGCGGATCACCGCCGAACACGATGCGCGGCGCGGTGGCGGGAACCTTGCCCTCCGCTGTAAGGGTCATCTCACCGAGCGCGCTGATGTCCCAATGCGTGCCCTCGTATTCGTTGGTGCCTTTTGCGATTTCTTCCTGCAGGGCGAAGTCTGTGGCCGTGCGCACCAGGCCTGATTGATCGATGCTGATGGTAATGGCATTGCCCGCGCTGCCTGCCGCCTTGGCACGCAGGGTCACGCCCTGGAACGGCGCATACGCCTTGCGGGTCTGCGTGCCCAAATCCTCCAGGGTCACGGAGATGGTCTGCGCTGCCAGCCCCGATGACGAAACCGCTGTCATGGTGCCGTTCCCCACGCCACTGAATGCGGGTTCGGACATCTGCGGCGTGCTGCCCAAAAGGTCCACGATCTCGATGTCGATGGTGGTGTCTGCTGCGCCGGTATAGGGGCCGGTTACCAACGCCAACCCGCCGCCCGTTTTCGCGGCCGTGTCGGTGCGGTAGATCGCATCCGACGCCAGCGCGTTGGTGGCAGTCAGCGCGCCCGTGCGCGCCAGGTTGGTGTTGTTTCCCGCGTACCTCATCGGCTGCGCCTCGCAATTTCGTCGAGCTGTTTTTTCACTTCGCGGATCACGTCTGCGGTGGTTCCGCTGACGTTGAAGGTCAGCGAGTACGTGGCGGATCCGCCGGTTCCTGACCCCGTGCTGGAGCCGCCAGAGCGCGGACGCGGAGCCGGGCTGGTTTCACTGCCGCCGCTGCTTCCGCCATCATCCGGTCGGCGCGCGTCTTTCTGCTTTTCTTCCTTGCGCGCTTCCTCGCGGGCACGCTTTTCCTCGGCCAGGTTGCGCAGGTTCAGCTCATGCACGGCCTTGGCGCGAGCGATGGCAGCGTTGTACTCGGCGCTGTTGAGCGTTCCGCTTTCCTCGGCCAGCTTGCGGATGTCTTCCAGTTGTTTTTCATAGCGCCGGTTTTCGATGTCTGCGTTGCGGCCGGCGGCGCGGTCCAGCTCATCCTGCAGTGAATCCGCGATTCCTTGCAGTTGCTCCTTTGCCGCCTTGGCCGCCTCGCCGATCGCGCGCACCCGCTCCGCCACCGCATCCGCCGCCGACGCCAAACCGCCGAGGTCCTGCGCGCCGAGCAGGTCGAACTCCGAGCGGCCATCACGCGCTGCCGCGGCAACTTCGGCCAAACCATCGGCCAGATTGTCCACGCCCCCTCGGGTGCGGATCATGTCCTGCAACGCAGAGTCGCTCAGGTTGGCATAGCTGTCCGCGAGCCCGGCCACTTCGCCCTTCTGCTTTTCGATCTGCGCCGAGACGATGGCATAGGCGTCCTCGACCGCTTTGCCAAAGCGCGCCAAGCCGGAGAAGTCGGCAATACCGATCGACAACTCGAAAATCTCGCGCGTGAGCTGCGTGAACCGCTCCACCGCAGCCGCCGATGTTTTTCCCAGCTCGTTGGCAAAGTTCTGGTAGGTGTCCTGAATGAACTTGGCCGCATTTCCCACCTGCCCGGCCGACTTCTCTGCCGCGCCACCCAACTTCTGCAAATCTTCGCCAGCCGCCACCGCGCCAGCGCCGGCCGATTGCAGGTTGGTTTCGGATTTCGCGGCGGTGTCACTGACATTTTGCAGGCCCTGCGTAACCTCCTCAACGCCCGGCGGCTTGGCGGGAAGCTCCAGCGCGCCAGGCAACGCGCCAGCCTTGTCAGCCGCCCCCTTGGCCGCATTACCAACATTTTCCAGCGCGGCCGCGGTACTTGTTGCACCGCTCTCCACGTCGGCGAAGGTTGCCGCGGTGCTTGTTGCACCGCTCTCCACGTCGGCGAAGGCGCCTGCGAGATGGTCGCCCTGCTCACTGACCGCGCCAAAGGCAGCGCCGACGTTCTGCGCCGCCCCGGCCGCATTGCGCAGCGATGCGGTCAACCGGGCGTCCATCTCCTCATTTATTGCCCGTGCCTGCGCAGCCACATCGGCACCGGCACCGGTAATCCTGGCGAAGCCGTTGGTGAGGCCGTCCGCCGCCGACGTGATGGTTTTCAGCGCCGAGTTGAACGGCAACTTCAGGCTTTCGGCCAGAATCGTCGACGCCCCCGTGAACGCGCGCCACTTCTCCGCAATCGCGGCAAGCACGCTGCCAACGCTGATCAGACTTTCACTGGTCGACCGCGCCCATTCCTTCAGCGTGCCGTCGCGCCCCATCTCGAGGATGGTGTCCTTTACCTCCACCAGCTTGAGTTTGAATTCGTCAAGAACACCGGCCTTGGCGATCTCGGCAAGAAAGTCGTTGAAGCCATCCTTGAGTTTGCGAAGGATGGCATCCAGATCCCCCATTTCGCTGGCTGCCGCACCTGCGCGCAACTTGCCAAGCTCATCCACCATCAGCTTGATCGATGACGCGCCGAGCTCGCCGGACTCTGCCAGTTCGCGGATCTGTGCCTCGCTCTGGCCCGTGGCCTGGCTCAGCAACTGGAACACCGGCACGCCCAGCTCAGTCAGCGACACCAGGGCGCGCATGCCGATCTCGCCCTTGAGCGAGGCCTTGCCCAGCGCATCGATCACCTGCCCAAGGTCATCAATGGACTGGTCATTGGCGGCCGCGTTGTCCAGCAGAGCCTGCAGCGTGCCATTGAGCGGATCAATTCCGCGCCGCTTCAGCTCCACTGCCGCATTGGCAACATCCTCGAAACCCTGCGGCACGCCATCGGCAATCTCGCGCACCTTGGCCAGCGCCTGCGCACCTTCGCTCAGGCCGCCGAATGCGGTGGCGAACTTCTTCTCAAGGTCATCAAACCGCTCGCCGGTCTCCAGAATGGAAATCAGCAGATCCTTGGCTTCGTTGAGACCGACCGCGATACCAAGTCCTGCCAGCATCCCGCGCAGCTTGCCGATGGCGCCGCCCACGCCGTCATAGCTCTGGCGGATGCGGTCATTGCTGCGCTGCACCTCATCGGCGGTTTTGTCCGCCTGGTCTGCCTGCGCCTTGCTGGCGCCGACGATCGCGCGCAGCTTGCCGGTAACCCGGTCTTTCAGCTCGTAGATGTACTGGATAATCTCGTCGCGCGTCGCCATCAGACAAACTTCCTCACGCGCGCAAGTTCCTTCCGGAACACCTCGGCGGCAAACACATACATGCGCTCTTGGCGCGGCACATAACGGAAGAACGAAACCACCGAGGGGCCGTACACGGCGCGGATCGGAAGCCGCTTGATGCTGCGTCGCTGGAAAATCTGCCGGTTGCCGCTCTTGCCTGTGGCGATAAAGCCATCGTCCACAATGATGCGCGGGCCACCACGGCGCACCTGCGCCGAGGCCGCTTGCGACAAGCGGCGCGCCGAGCCACGCTTTTTCAGGCCAGGCCAGCGCCCACCGAAGTTGATCAAGCCTATCGGTCGGCGCCGCCCAATAAGAAGCACAGAGTCGGTGTCCACGCGTACGTCGATCCGCTCACGAATCTGCTTTGCGGGAAGGTTGAAATCGCCCTGGATATCCTTGCGCCACGCCACCGGCAGCGAGCGCCCAAGTTTTCGCAACGCGAACCGCTTGGCCTTGTCCGCGTCTTTCTGGAATTCCGCCCATCGCCGCGCCTCGCGGGTAAACGCGAGGTCGATGCGGTTGTAACCATTGGGGTCGCGTCTGGCCATGCGGTATGGATGCCAGCGGATCCGTTTCGGATCCGCTAGCTCATGCCTCAGACAACCAGTGCGCCGTCGATGATGATCTGCGGCGTGCTTGAATCTTTCTCGTTCACGCCAACATCCAGCTCGAACTTGGCGATGTCGCCTTCGGTGATGAACGGCAGGTCGCCTGATGCCGCGAGCGATGCGCTGGCGATGTAGCAATCCCGGTTTTCACCCGTGGCGTTGTCGGCGATGAAGCGCACCGCGCCGGTGTTGCTGCCGGTATCGCCAGAGGACACCCGCGATTTCGTGCCGGCGGTGGGCGTGTAGCCCGCGTGTATCGTGGCGCCGTCCAGAATCGCACTGCCGGAGGTGAGCGCAAACCGACCCGTTGCTGCGTCCAGCGTG
This sequence comes from uncultured Methylotenera sp., assembly GCA_964437895.1. GTDB lineage: Bacteria > Pseudomonadota > Gammaproteobacteria > Burkholderiales > Methylophilaceae > Methylophilus. The sequence goes on along the minus strand of CAYTIV010000004.1, from coordinate 15,781 downwards.
TAGTCGGTATTGAGCACATAGGTGGTCACCTCCGTCGCATCCTTGATGGTGACGGACGAAACCGGCTTCACGCCCATGGGGTTGCTGCTGGTCGAACCCAGCTGATATTCGCAGCCGCGCTTGACCACGATGGCCTCCCCGGTAACCGGCGTGGCCACCTGAGAAACACTCGCCACATCACCGCCCAGGAACAGGGCGAGGTTGTCGCTGGAGACATCATCGCACGTGATCTTGGCGTTGAAGTTTACCGAAGTGACCACGCTCAAGTCTTTCTTGCGCAACCCGCTGGTGCTGGAGAAATGTTCGAATTTCTCCGATGCCACGGTCAGCGTGAAGCCCGGGCAGTTGCCCAGGAAGCGCTCGCCGGTTTTGTTGCCGCTGGTGTCGAAAAGGTCAATGTAGATCTTGCCACGGCCGAAGACGTAGCTGTTCGTGTGGGTATTAAGCGGAAGAGCCATGATCAATCTCCGTCGTGGTCAGTGGTGCCGTCGGCGGATGCCGTGCGGCGTTTCTGCTTGACGGTGCGTGCGCGATCGCCTGCGCCTGCCTCCATCAGCATGAGTGCGGTCGGTTGTGGAAACGTGCCCACGTCACCGGCCTGGTAGTGCACGCCCGCATGGATCCATGCGCGCGCAAACGTGAAATCAACGGGCTTGGGTTGGGTCACCGTAAGCCTCCCGATAGTTGGCGGTAAATCGCACGGCCACCGCTTCGCTGCCGCCGCCGTCGCTGCGCGCTTGCATGTCGGTGCCGGTGTAGGTGAGCACGCCTACCGCGCCCACTTCGTCACTCAGCGCGCCACGCCCAACAAGGCAGGCGCGCTTCACATCGGCGCGGATGCGCTCGAGCATCTTGCCGGTGCAGTCCTGGTCGGCCGACACGTGCGCATCGATGGTGATCTGCAGCTCCATGTCCATCGACGCGGAGTTGCCGCTGGCACCGCGAGCGGTTTCGCCATCGCACCAGATCACCAGCGCGGGCAAGTCCGCTTCCTCCAGCGTGCGCTGCGCACGCAGCACGTTGCGTCCGGCGCTGGTCCAGTAGCCATCCGCCGAGAGGATCCCGGCCAGGCGGGATTGGATGATGCACAGCACGCGTTCGGCGAGGGATTCGATCATGCGGCCTCCTCGTGCACCTGCATGCGCACCATGCCCTCATCGGCATCAAGCACCGCATCCACCACAAAGCGCTCGCTGCCGATCACGAATGCAGCGCCGCGCCGAGGCGAGCCCACATCCGCCACCAGTGCGCTGATCACCACCATGCGCGCAGCAACGCGAGAGTCGAAACCAAACGCCTCGACATCCCGATCCACCATCACCCGGCACGGAACCGCCGTGGCACCGGCATGCGCCACAAAGCTCGCCTCATCGGCAATGCCAGCGCCGAGAAACGCGGCATGCGCCTGGGCGTCGAAGGATTGGAGAAGCTGGTTTGTCATTGCGCCACCGCCTTGAGAGCCAACAATGGCCCAAGCTGCGCGGGGTCGAAGGTGGAATGGATGCGCGTCTTCATACGTAGGGCGGGATGTCATGCCACGGGTTCGTGGGTTCGAGGTTCGTGGTCAGTGCCCACTTCCACGCGGCCCATGCTGCGAGCTTTTCGACCTCGGTCCCGGTCGGCAGATAGCCGCCGCCGATGATGACCTCGCCGAGCACCATGTCGCATGCTGCAGCGACCGTAGACGCTGGGTTATTCCCGCTCAGAACCAGCTCGGTGGGTGACATCGTGTTCGACGTGTTGCCGCCAGACGCGGCGATTGCAACCTGCACGACCTGCGTTCCGTCGATGTGCAGAGTCATCGTGTTTCCGGAATAGTCGAATGATCCGATCGAAGTGAGCCAGTCGGTTCTCGCGCTTCCGGAACTTGCAGCGTTCGTGTCGCTGTCCGCATCGAGACGACGGCCTGTAATGGACGGCCGATTCGCATTGCCTGTGGACGGTAATCCCATGCGAAGGCCAGCCCTTCCCGTCCCTGCCCCGCCACCGGACGGAACCCACACCGCGTTGCGCGGGGTCGGGGAACCATCCGCTCCGGACTTCTTTCCGATGTACATCAACCATCCGGCCGCCTTGTTCGTGAATAGCAGGCGAGTTGCTGCTCCTGCGGAAGTCGCCATCTGATCGGTCGTGCCATCGAACGTGAGTCCGCGCAGCCCGTTCTGCGCGCTCGCCGTGATCGCCGGGCGATTGCCGACCGTGGCCTGCACGAAGTGGTAGCCATTGCCGCTGATGTCGTTCCACTGGCTGCACGCTCCGCTGACGTTCGTCACGCTCGACGTGTCGTTGACCCAGATACTCGGCGGCGTCGCGAGATTCGCCGGGGTCCATGCGGCGCGGACCTGAGCCGCGCACACGACATCGAAGTGCTGCCCGTCCGTCGATAGCACGCGCTCGGTCCACGAGTACGAGGCCAGCGTCGTCGTGTTGCCGGTCATCTGCAGTTCGTCGCCGACGATCGCGACGGACACGCCAGCCGGGCGCGTGCCGCTGTAGGGCGACCCGCTCAGGGAGTAAGGGGCAACGCCGCCCGTGATCTCGAACACGCCGCCACGCAACGGGTAGCCGATAGTGGTGTCCGCAACATATCCGGTGACGTCGAGCGGTGGCGCGCTGGTTTTGGCCATCATCATCTTGCGCAAAAGCATCACGCGCTCTCCTGCATCGCGTAGCGCCAAGTGGTGCCGCCGTTGACGCTGGATGCGGCGAGCACGGTCACGGCGTTGGCTGCCGATGCGATGGCGGTGTCTGATCCGCCGAGTGCCTTGTGGCTGGCGGGCATTGCGAAGGTGCGCCCGCCGGTGGCGTCTTGCGTGATGTGGATTTCGTACTCCAGAAAGCCGGTGCTTGAGAGGTTGGCGAGGGTGAGCGTGCTCACGTTTTCGGTGAGGGTGGTGGTGAACACTGCCTTGCGCTTGAGTGCGAAATCGAGCGTGAGCGTACCGGCGCTACTGGTCGCGGCCTGCACGGTGGTGGATGCAAACACCGCTTCGCCGAGCGTGGCGAGCGCGGCCTCGACGTTGTTTGTGGGAAAGTAGCCGGCGAAGTCGCTGATGGGCACGAACACTGCACTGGTGTTGCCCCACGACGTATCGAAATCGGTGGCGCTGTCCTTGATCAACAACTGTCCGGCAGATCCACCCGCAGGCACGCCCACACCGTCCGCGCCATCCGAACCGGCCGGGCCCGTGGGGCCGGTCGGGCCGGTTGCACCCGTGGCGCCGGTTGCGCCCGTTGCACCTGCGGGACCTTGCGGGCCTTGTGCGCCCGTGGCACCCGTTGCACCGGCGGGACCTTGAGGGCCTTGCGCACCATCCGCTCCGGCGGGCCCTTGCGGGCCTTGAGGCCCTGCGGCACCCGCGGCACCTGCGCTGCCGGCCGGCCCGCGCGCACCGTTGGTCTCGACGATGATCTCCGTCACCTCGACTTCGATGACAACTTCGGTCGTCATGGCGTCAAGTCCGGCAGCATCACAAGGCCAATCACTTCGGAGTACTCCACCGTCTCCGGGCTCCCCGAGTCGTCGTAAAGCTCCAGGCCACCTACGCATTCGGTGCGCAGGTTGCCGGGTGCCAGCAGGCGGGTCTGCGCAACGGTCAGTTCGATGGCGACAACGCCGGTCTGCGCGCTGGGCTGCACGGTGACGCCGGCGCCGTTGGTCAAGTCGAGCAGCGAGGTGGCCGAGGTCGGTGTCAAGCGGAACGTCATGCGGCCCTTGAGGCCGGCGAGCGATTCGGCCACCTGGGTGGCTTTGTCGCGGAACATGAATTGAAAGCGCATGGTCTTGCCTGCGCGGGATACGAGGCGCCCGGTCGAGCAGCTCATGGCGTGCCTCCTTTGGCATCCAACGCGCGCAGTTGGGTCATGCGCGCATCGCAGGTGGCGAGTGCGGCGCGGTACATGTCGCGAATTCCGACAAGTTGCCCGTTGCAGAATTCTCGGCGCGTGTCGCGCCAGCAGGCCGGGTCAGGCTCGGCGACGCGGCAGGGTTGCACCAGGTCGCCGGGGATCGGTGCGCGGGTGTACACCGGTACATCCACGGTTACCGTGCGCGTGATCACCTTGGGTGCTGATGCGCAGCCGGCGAGCAGCAGGAAAACGCACAGCGCCATGCTCGATGCAAGCGTGCGCGATACGCTTTCCACCTGTGCGCTGATGCGCGTGAGGCGTTCGGCCAGGGCGCGGGCCTGCGCGACGGTGAGCATGCGATAACCCACGCCGACGAACACGGCCACGCGGCCGGTATCGTGCATGGGAACCACCGGCGGCACGTCCAGCCCGGCATGGGAGTAGTCGGGGCTCACTGCACGCTCCCGCACGCCGCTTGCTCGGCCCATGAGCGGCACTCGCCGGATTGCTGCGCAATGCGTCGCGCGTTCTGCTCGGCAAGCTCGGCGGCGATACGATCCGCATCGGCACGCGCCGCTTCGGATGCTGCCTGCGCGGTGCGCACATCGCGGGCGTTGTCGTCGATGCACGATTTCAGCGATGCGCGCAACCGGTCGATGACTTCGGCGCCGCTGGTGTTGATGTCGATGGCTGCCAGCAGCGCACCTTGCGCAAGCTCGGCTTTGCGGTTGCCCTCGGCCATGCCGCGCTTGTAGGCGCTGTCGTCGATGAACCACGCCGCGCCAAACACCAGAGCCAAGCAGCCAAGCAAGATATAGATGCGCGTCACAGGTCATCGCCTCCGTTGGCATACCACCACAGCACGGCCAAAAGACAGGCCGCGATACCGACGATGCAGCCAAAAAATGCACCCATCACAACCTCCCGTGCGATGCATCGATGGCGCGCATCGGAATGGCCTTCCAATCCGCGCAGCGCGGCGGATCGGCCGCGGGCTTGATGGTGCGCTCCGGGTATTCGCCCGGGTTGTTGTCGACGTTGCGCGCGCAGGTGACGCAGCAGCGCAAGTCCAGGCCATCGCACAGCTCGATGTGCATCACTTGGCCACCGCCTTGGCGCGCTCGACGGCCACCGCCGATACGCTGCCTGTTACCGTGGACCCGATGCGCTCTAGGAAATACGCTGAGATGATCCACTGCAGGTTCTGCGTGAACTGCGCGCCGTCGATCTGATCAAACGCGCGCATGGCCACCACGCACAGGACAATCAGCATGGCGAGCCCAAGGCGCCCGGTGTCATCGGGTGTCGTCATGCCACCGCCCTCCATGCATCCACATCGCCCATGCACATGGCGCGCTCACTTGCGCGGCGCTTGGTGAGTCCGGGCAGCACGATCTTTGTGCCGAGATAGGTGGCCTTATTCCATTGCGTGAGTTGCGCGCACCACTGCGCCGGCGACGCACCGACATTCAGCATGCGCACCAGCGTGCTGGTGCATGCCGCGTGGATGCCCACGTTGTCGGCCCAGGACACCAGCGCCGCGCCTTGCGGTACGGTCACATCTCGCGTGATGCACATGGCCAGGCCGTGCGTCCAGTTGCGTTGCAGGCGCGGCTCGTAGCGCGCCACGCATTCATCGAACGTGAACCGCTGTTTGCCGATGGCAACATCCGGCCCGGTTTCGCCGACACAGTCGGTGGGGATGCCAACAGGATCGGCGTATCCGATCGGGAACACCCCCTCGTAATAGGCGCCCATCGGCGCAGCCATGGCCGCAATGGCCGCGACAGATCCGCCGATGATGCGGGCCTTTGTGCCGGGCATCAGCGTCGGCTCCCGCTGGTTTGCGGATTCTTTCGGCTCTCGACTGCGGCCATGCGTTCGCCAAGTTCCCCAATCTCACGCGAGGTGGCATCAATGCGCGAATTTATCGCCCGCACATCTTTCGCTGCGTCATCAGCGGAGTAGGCGCCGCTGATGGCGATGGTGTTCATTTGGGTTCGCTCGTCGATGCGATCGAGCTTGCGCAAGGCTTCGACACCGGTAGGAATCCACCACAGCAGCATGCACATGCCACCAGAAATCAAAACTGACTGGAGCCTGCGCTCCCAATAGACGCGCCGGTCTTTTTTCTGGTCTTCTGTCATGTCCTTCCTGCCGGCGCGTACGAGCATGGCTGCTGATCCGCAGAATGCGCGGCGGCCTGAGCCGCCGCGCCGTTGCGGTTACGCGGTCAGTGCATCCAGCATCGCGCTGAAGGATTCGGCGTGGCGCACGGCCACATCGACATCCTGCAGGGCGACCACGCGCACGGTGCCGCTGGTGCTGTTGCTGTACGGGTCGACGGTGAGGTCAAGCCCGCCCCACATGCCGATCACCAGGTCGGCGAAGTTGCCGAAGATGATCGCGGAGCACACGCCCGAGCTGGTGCCCTTGGTGAGGTTGCTCGGCACGGCGTTGGTGACCGCGGCGGCGTATCCGTTGAGCGGCGTGTTGCCGTCGGCCCAGACCGGGTTGCCGTTGGTGCCCGAGAACTTCTCGGTGCCCTTGAGCTTGCCGCGCACCTTGGCGTTGGTGAGGTAGGCCAGCGAGCCAATGTCGGCGTTGGCCACCGACACGTCGGTCTCCAGCTCGATGATGTGCGCCCAGGTCGGCGCCAGGCCGTTGGTACCGCCCGCGACGCTGCCGATGCCGGCGGTGCCGAGAATGCCGGTCGGCTCGTTGGAGCCACCGCCCTGGATCGCTGCCGACTGGATCGCCAGGCCCAACACGCGGGCCAAGTCACCCTGCACGAAGGATTCCACATCGATGCTCGACTGCAAAAGCAGCTTGCGGCTGATGTCTGTGTAGGCGCCCACGGTTTTCGGCGACATCGTGAGCTGGTTGAACGCTTGCTGGCTTTCGGTCGGCGCACCCGACTCGGCGACCCAGTAGGCTGTTGCGGCGCCGGTCTGGCGAGGAATCGCGATATTGCCGACCAGGCCGGTCAGCACGCGCGCACCCATGCCGGGAAGCATGATGGCATTGCGCAGCAGCTCAATGAAATCGCCCGAGAGCAACTCGGTGGCGACGGTGTGGCCACCTGCGGTGGCGGTGCCGACGGTCAGATCGCGCTTGAGCACATCATACGGAACCATGAGGCCTTGCGATGCCTTGCCATTGCGCTTGGCTGCCGCTTCGCTGCATTCGATTTCGAACGCCGCTGCTTCGCGGGCGCGCTTGTCGCCGGGGTTGGCCAGGTAATGCAGGGCGCGCATGATGCTGTAGCGCGTGGTGTCTTTCTTGTCCATGCCGATTTCGGCGGTGGTGGTCGGTGCGTTGGCCATGGCGTCGATCGCCTTGGCGCGGAACTCTTCGACGCCCATGCCGGTGCGGGCAGCGTCAATGGCGAGCTTGCGCACGTTCGGGAACTTGTCGCCGTACTGCTCGCCGATGGCGAGGATGGATTCGGCGCGCTGACGCTCGACGCCGGAAGCGGCGTTGGCGGCTGCGGTGATGGCGGCGGAATTGTCCGGCGCGGGGGTGTTTTCGGTAGACATTGCTCTTACCTCTTGGGCAGGTGAATCCGGTTCAGTGGTCGGGAGCGGCGATTCGGCTTCCTCGCTGCGCCCCACGCCGACGGCCACGTCGGCGGGCACGCTCACGAGGCTGATCTCGTAAGGCTCCCAGTCGGTGATGCGATAGGTCTCCACGCCGTCATCGGTCGACTCGAGCACGGCGGCATGGACGCGGTAGGCGACCGATACGTTGGTGCGGATTTCGTCGATGACGTCCTGGAAAATCTCCTGGGCTCGGGCGCTTTTTCCAAAGCGCATGACGGCGCGGCCTACCCGGTCCGCGTCGATCCTTACCGACTGGAGCACGCCGACCTGATCGCGCGTGTCGTGGTCAACCAGCAACGCCCCGCCGCGCTTCATGCGGTCGAGGCGGATGCTTTTGGGGTTGTGGTCCAGAATCTCGCGCCCAAACCAGCGGTCGACCGGTGTCTCGCTGGAAAACGCGAGCTCGATCGTGCGTTGATCGGCGTCAACCGAATCGGCGCGCATCTCGATCGAGAGCTCGCGATTGGACTTGGCGCCGGCGCGAAGATCCTTGGGGATGGGTTTCGTCATGGCTTCACTTTGCATCCTTCATGGCGGACATATCAGGCAAACTCATGTCCGCGCGTCGGTGGTGTCGGGCTCGCCTTGCATCTGCCCGAAGTACGGAAGGGTGATGCCCTTGGATTTGGCCAGCGCCATGAAGTCGGCGAGGTCGTCGAGCACATCCTCGATGTCGCGGCCGGTTTGCATTGCGATCTGTTGCGGGCTGGCCAGCCCGTTGCCGATGGCAAGGATCGCGGCGTTGATGTCTTTCATCGGATCTACCCACTGCCAGCGGCGCGCCTGCCAGATGTGATCGGCGAACTTGTCGCGCTTGGCGGCGGGCAAGGCCGAGCCGTTTGGCATGCGGATCGCGCCGCGCATGAGCGCCTGGTCGAGCCAGTCTTCGTAGATCAGCACCAGCAGCTGGTTGATGACGATGTTTTGCAGCACCATCCATTCGTCGCGCTCATCGAGCACTCCGGAGCGGATCGAGGAGAAGTTGACGTCGGTCAGATCGTTGGCGAGCGATGTGTATGCCACGCCCGTGGCGCTGGCGATGCCGCGCAGGGTGGCTTTGCAAAACGCATCGAACTGGTCGTGCGGATAGGTGGGGTCGTAGGTTTTGAAGTCGTAGCCGGGTGGCGCGACATCGAACTGCCCTGGCGTGGCGTCGGTGGTGAAGTTGCCGTCGCTGCCCTCTTCGCCGTTGGGCGGCACGCCATCGGGCGCGATGTACATGCCCATTTTCGAAGCGCCAACCCGGGCGGCAATGACGGCCGCTTCGCGGTAGCCCTTGAGGTCATTGAGGATGCGCATGGCCGCGTGCAGCCACGGCACGCCACGCGTTTGTTCTTCTTCCTGGCCGACAAAGCCGTGCAGGATGTCAGCGGCGGGAACGCGCTCGCGTTCGCGTCGAGCGATCGATCCGGTGGATATGTCAGCGGACCAGATGTGGTAGGCCACCGGCATGCGGGCCGAGTCCACTTCCACGCCCATCAGGATCGCGTTCTGCGCGGCGCTGGGTGCGCGGTTGAGCGTGGTATCCAGGCGATCCACGTTCAGCGGCTGCAACTGGTATCCGAACTTTCCACGGCCACGCACGCGACGAATCAGGAACTCACCATCGCGCGCCATCGACACCACCGCCATGCGCACGACGTCGACAAACGCGCGGCGGCCGATCACGTCGCAATGTCGCGCCTTGCACCAATCCCAGAACGCAAGCTCGATCGCGCGATTGGCTGCAATGTCTGGCTTGCCGCTGGGGTCGGTTGCGCGGGCGTGCAGGATGAAGCCCTCGGGCCCGACGATGTTGTTGCGCACCAGGCGCCCGAACTTGGCCGCGTATTCGTTGTTCTTGAACAGGTCACGCGAGCGCGCACGCAAGCGGTCAAGGTCGGAGCGCAGCTCCTGGTCGATGCTGGTGTTGGTGGCGATCCATGAGGCCGTGAGCCGGTCAACCCGGGCGCCGTCGAATGCGCGTTGGCGATGCTTGGTTTCCGCCGGACGGCGTGACCACAGCCGCGCAAGCAGGCCGGCCATTACAGATTCACCAGCAGGCGCGTGCCGCCGGCCAGCGAGGTTTCGCGTCGCACTTCGGCGCGATAGCGATCACGCAAGGCCAGCAAGTCGGCCAGGTCATACTGTCGAATTCGGCGCTCGCCAAGCTGAATTTCCCCAGCCACCGGCGCGCGCGTCTCCAGCCACGCCTCGATGCTGTCTAGCACCTTGCGCGCATGCGTGCGGTTGTCGATGCCGGCCAATGCGGCGGCGAGGTTGGCGGCGACCATCACCGTCGATGTCGCCAGCGTGTAACGCTCGGTGCCGTCGGTGACGTACTCGGTCAGCGCGTAGCGTCCGGCCGCCCATTCGGTCGTGGTCGACGCTGGCACGTTGATGGCGTAGTCATCGCCTGATTCGGTGGCGATGATCGAGTACGCCGCCGTGGTCGACACCAGGGTGTAATGCAGGGCCCACCCATCGCCCGCCGGATAATCGGCGAGGCTGCGTGTCCACTTGAGCGTATCCCCCGCAGTGATCTGTGAGGGCGGTTCGGTCAGGATGTCTGCGGGCATGATCGCAGCATGTCGCGACTGGCGCGGACATATCAGGCAAACGAGTGTCCGCGCTTGCGGCGTTTTTCGGGGCGTTCGATAGTTGGATCACCCGTCGGCTCCACGGTCTGCTGCTGGATCCCCAGCAGCCTGCGCACATGCCGCTCGCTCAGCTCGTAGCGGCGTGCAATCAGCCGAATATGTTCGCCGCGACGAAAGTCTGCCAACACCCTTGCGGCGCGCTCATGCGCGGCGGCGCGGCGCGGCGATTCCCCGGCCTTGCGGATATAGGGCCGCTCCCCTCCCCAGTAGGTGCGCGCGTCGCGCTCCACTTGCCGGGCCACCGCCTCCGGCACTTTCGCTGCAGCGGCAACCCGGTCGATCACGTCACTGATCACATCTTCGGTGTTTTCGTTCATTGGCATCACCAGGTGGTTGCCCAGCGCTTTTTGCGGGCGGGTTGGGCTGGGCGTGGAGCCGACAGCGCGGATTGTTCTATGGCGTCCTGAGCATTCGCGGCGGCATGCTCGCCGTTCGCCGATTTGAGCAGCCGCGCTTCGCGCGCATCCCAGTCGGCTTTGGTGTGGCGGTGCAGGCGCAGTTCCGGGTGGTGGGTGGCGGCGTAGCTGTACACCCAGGTATCGAGCGGCTCGTTGCGTGGCGCGCCGCGGCGTTTCTCGAATCGGTTTTTCGCCGGGTTGTAGGTTTCGGCGGTGAGGCCGCCGAAGTAGTCGGCGCTGAGGTCGTCGCTGAATCGCACCAGTCGCGCTTCGGGTGCCTTGTCGGCATCGGTGCTGAGGCGGCTGTAGAGCAGGTGCTTGATGGCGACGGTGCCGACTGCGTGGATGTGCACGCCGCTCTTGTCCATCTGGCCGCGCCATCTGATGTCTTGCATCTTGCCCTTGCCCAGCACAGGTGCGTTGTTGGGCACGGCGCCGAAGATGGCCAGCGTGCGGCGGATGATGCGTTTGCGCACCCAGGCTTTCACCGCTTCGGTGCGGTGGCCGCCGATGTCGATGGCGCAGGCTTCCACGCGCAGGGCGCCACCCATGCTGTGTTCAAGCGGGCGCAGGAGAAGATCCTGCAGGGCCAGCCACACGTGATCCTCGGCAGGGTCGCCGGGCAGCTCCACGTAGTCGATGGTCCACGAGGCGAGGCCGCGCCCCCATCCGGTGATGTGCACGGCCAGGCGGTTGTCTTGGGTGTCGATGCCCGCGGTGACCGCCAGCACCCACGCCGGCAGCGGGCGCATGGGCACAGGCTCGGCGCGATCGGCAATGAGGTTGTGCTTGACCGCGCGCATGGCGGGGTCTTCGAAGGTTTCGGCAAGGCGGTCGTTGATGAAGGTTTTCAGCTTGGCCGGGTCGCCTTGTGCTCCGCGCCACTCGCGCACCAGGTCAAGCCAGCGCGGGCCGAGGCCGAACTGGTAATACAGGCCGTTGAGCGTGTAGCCGCGCATGGATGGCCCGGGGTTTTCGGCCACCCATCGGCCGGCGCGGATCATCTGCGTTTTGTGGTGCTCATCGATGCAGGCGCCGCACTCGCGGCACACGTACCAGCACTGGGTGCCGTCCGGGTTCCAATGCAGGCCCGCCCATTCCAGCGGCTGTTCGTGCCCGCAGTGCGGGCATGGCACGTAGTAGCGGCGCTGATCGCTGGCCTGGTAGAGCTGCTTGATGCGCGATACGCCCTCGATGCCCGGCGTGCTGATGTAGAGCCGCTTGTGCGTGGCCGGGAATGCGGAGGTGCGGCCATCGAGCATGGCCACGGGGTCATCGCCGCTTTTGAGGTTGGCCGCGAATTCGTCCAGCTCGTCGACGATGAGCGTGCGTACCGTGGTCGACTTCAATCGCTGCGGGCTGCCGCCGTGTTCGATGTAGAGCTGGCCGCCGTGGAAATCCTTGAAATCTCGCTGGTTGGCGGCATCACGCGAGGCCAGCGTGGTCAGTGCCCGCTGCATGGCCGGCGTGACCTCAAGCGCCGGGTTGAATTTCTGCGCGATCCACTTTTTCTGCGACACCTCACCCGGCAACGCCACCATGATGGGGCCGGGCGCGTGGTCCATGGTGTAGCCGACAACGTTCACCGCCACGCCATCGGTTTTGCCGGACTGGATCGGCATCATGGCCACCACGTCATGCACGGCGCTGCGAACCGACAGGCAATCCATGATCTCGCGCAATGGCGGGTTGCGATCGGTCCCCCACTTGCCGGGCTTCGCGCTGCCCTTGCTGCTCAGATACCGTTCGGCATCCGCCCATTGCGAGACGGTGAGCGGAACCCTCGGCGCAAGGCTGCGCGACAGGATGCCGGCAAGGCGCGGGGCGGCGGCGGGAATCATGCGGCCTCCCGCCTGGCCATCGCTCCGAACCGCCGGGAAAGCTCAGTCAGGGTTGCCTCTACCGCTTCGACCAGCTTGGCGCGCAACTGGGCTTCGTCGGTGATGGGCGCCAGTTCGGGCGCTAGGTCATAAGGCAGCGCTTCCAGCGCACTGCGCAGGGTGGTTGCCGCATCCGACAGGGCCGCTTCCACGTCCGCCGTGCGCAGCAGTTGGCCAAGCTCGATCTGCTCGTCTCGCACGGCCTTGCGCGCCGCCGCCTCTTCCTTGTCGGCCAGGGCTTTGGCACGGCGGCGGCTGTGGGAGTCCGGCTGGAATTCCAGGTCGCCATCGGCGGCCTCATCGTCGGCGGCAGCGGGCGGCACTGGAGCAGCCGGGCCCGACGCCGCACCCTGCCCCGCGGTTGCTTCCCGCGCGGCGGCGTGGCGCGCACGCACGCCATCGTGGGAGGGTGATTCGGTTTCTGCGATGCGGACCTTGCTGGCTTCGAAGCGGACACGCCGACCATCCGGCGTCAGCGCCAGGCGCTCCGCCTGGTGCAGCTCGGTGATTCGCGACTTTGCGACGCCAAGCCAGCGCGCAAAGGCGGCGAAGCTGCCGATGGTCTCCGCCTGGCTCACCCCACCACCTCCATTTTTTCAGGCGATGGCAAGGGGAGTGGTTGCGCGCGCGCGAAAAAAAACACCTGTGACGCATGAATGGCGCGGCGCGGATGCGTCACAGGATGCGTCACAGCCGCAAGCCTTTGATTGTGGCCGATATGTGACGCTGTGACGCATGGGACGCATCCGCCTACGTGTGCGCGAGGTGCGCGAGCGTGCGATGGGGCGCCGGCGCTTTCACTACGCGCGCCCGCGCGCCCGTGTAAGGCCGGATGCGTCCCATGCAGCACAGCGCCCATTTTCACTGGGTTTGATGCGGAACAACGCATGCGGAACAATCGGCACAATCGGAACAGCGGGCGGTTCATCCGACACCCGCCTTGGATGATTCCTTGAACGATTCACGGTAGTCGGCGAGCTGGCCTGCCAGTTCAACCTGTTGTTGGGCGAGCCAGCGCTTTTCATCTTCCCCGTCTGGGCAGGTGCCATCGCCCAGGAACATGAATGCGTGTTGCGGGTCCGGCCTGGACGCGTCATAGCCGGCGAATCGATAGCGCTTCTTTCGGCTCACCACGCCGCGCAGTTCGCGCAGCTTGCGAACGAATCGCGGGCACGGCGCGGCGCGCAGGCCAACGCGCCGGCACCAGAGTTTGTAGATTTCATGCCAATCTTCAGACAGCCCGATCATGGGCTCCAGGCCGCGAATCTCCTTTGCGACCAGGGCGTCAAAGAATCGCTCAGGAGAATCCTTCGCGAGGTCGATCAGCTCAACTTTGGCGACGGTGAGTGGCGGCAGCGAGCTCGGGCCGAAGTCGCCAAGGTCCAGGCCGAGCAAGTGGTCGTGCAGCGCCTCCACGCCGCCTTCGGCAATCTCCTTGAGCACCGCGTCGTAGTATTCCTTTTCGAGCTTCGGCGGCGTGTGTATGACGCAGTGCCTGCGGTCATCCTCTTCCAACACCACCGGCATGATTTCGTTGCTGAGAAACACCAGGTTGACGTGGTTGGCCTCCCAGTAGGCCGCAAAGTTTTTCGGGTTGATGCGGATACGGTCGCCGGTGATGAATGCCTTGAGCCGGTTCTTGACGTGGAACAGATCGGATCGCGCAACCACTTCGTCGGCGATGAGAAACAGCTTGCGACTTGCCCAGTCGTTGAACTTGTCTTCGATCGCCGATTGATCGATCACGTCGCCATACTTTCCGTAGATGCGCATGATCGCTTCGAAGAACAGATTCTTGCCGGCGCCCTGGCCGCCGTGCAGCACCAGGGTTGTCTTCATCTTGGCGCCAGGGTGCTGGATTGGCAGCGCAATCCAGCGCAGCACCCATTGATAGAGCGCCTCGGCATTGGGCTCCGCGCTGCACAGGAAGCGCAGCAGGTCGAGCAGTCGGTCGCACTTTCCTGCCGCCGGCGTGGTGGGCCATCCGCCGAACAGGTTGCATGTGACGCGCGGATCGCTTCCACCAGGGTCGAAACCAACTTGCTCGATTCGCACGATGTCTCGCTCAGGATCCTCCATCCATGCGCGGTGGATGTCGCGGCGCACGCAGGCGTCACGCATGTCCGACAGCGACATCAGCAGATGCTCCTTGCGATCAAACACCGCGCCGGAGTGAGCGTAGACGAATGCGAACCGCTGGCGAATTTCATCGAATGATTGGATCGGGCGCAGCTTGTCGCCCCCCGCCCCGGTGCTGGTGGTTGGCGCGCGCTGCAGAGACCGATCCCAACCGAGTTGCCGAAGGGCGGCCTCGACCTGATCGCGGACGCGGGCGGATGTTTCCACGCACTGCAGGTCGTTGAAATCGGTCAGCTTGATGCCGCGCTCGAGGAACTTGGCGCGGCGGGTGTCCTCGTCGGTAAACTCCGGCACCAACCAAGCTGCATGCTCCCCGTGTTCCAACGCAACCGCGCTTGCGGCCGATCTGCCCGTGTTGACCCGGGCATGCGGCTGGCCACAGCTTGGGCAGGTGTCGGGGTGCTCATCAAGCACAAGGCGCGCCTCGCATCCAACGCACTTGGCGAACGCATCATCGTCGCCGCACACCAGGACTCGCGCTCGCGGGTATCGCTTGCGCAGCGCGGCCGCCACTGGCGTCAGGCTGCCGGCATCAAATGCGACGGCAACCGGATGCCCGGTCGCCTGGTGCAGTGAGGCGCCGGTCGCGTAGCCCTCGGCGATCAAGATCAGGCCATCAGGGACACCGAGCAGGTGAAAGTGCCCCTTCTTTGCCAAGCCGGCCGGCCAAAACTCCTTCTCCGGTCGGCGGTGAATCTTCGCCGACGCGGCAGACCGGATGATCTGCAAGCCGTGGATCTTCCCCGCGGCATCGCAGATGGGAATGACCAGCGCACCTTGCGGCGACACGCGCAGATCAAAAGCGCCGACGCGCTTGCGGTCCAGGTACTCATGCTCAGTCGCGGCGGCACACGCCGACCACGCACGCGAAGCCCGCATCGCAGCCCGCGCCGCCTCGGCTCGCCTGGACTGCTCCGCCTGGCGCCGGTCTTCCGCCATCCGCTTTTTCAGCGCGACGCGCTGCTCGGCGGAAATCTCGATCTTGCGCAACTCGACCTTGCGAGCGGTGTTGTCATTGCCGTGCCAGACGCCGAAGCTGCCCACGATCAGCAAGTCTCCGCGATCGGTGGTCAGTTCGTGCAACCGGTACCAGCCCCGCTTTTCGCGGTCGCCATCAACCCGGCATCGAACCGGCCTGGCCGTCCCGACCCTCAGCTCATCGACAATCAGCCCCGCATCACGGAGCTGGCCAAGCACATCGTCAAAGTTGCTGGCAGCCACAGTTCAGTAACTCCAGCCGCGACTATATACCCACAAATTGCGGCCCTTGTACC
>CAYTIV010000003.1:0-40103 GCA_964437895.1 uncultured Methylotenera sp. | reverse complement strand
GTCCGATGAAAGATGGTGTGATTGCCGACTTCACCATCACCGAGCAAATGCTCAAATTCTTTATCCGCAAGGTGCATGAGTCTCGCTGGTTCTCACCTAGCCCACGCATCATCATTTGCGTACCGGTTGGTTCAACCCAGGTTGAGCGTCGTGCGATTAAGGAGTCTGCAGAGCGCGCAGGCGCCAAACAGGTTTTCCTGATTGAAGAACCGATGGCTGCGGCGATTGGTGCAGACATGCCAGTCGCAGAAGCCACGGGCTCCATGGTGGTCGATATCGGTGGCGGCACAACCGAAGTCGGCGTCATCTCACTGGGCGGCATTGTCTATGCCAAATCCGAGCGTGTTGGCGGCGACAAATTTGACCAGGCGATTATTGACTACATCCGCCGCAACTACGGCATGCAGATTTCAGAGCCCACCGCAGAAGCGATCAAGAAAAGAATCGGCTCCGCGTTCCCAGGGTCTGAAGTGCTCGAAATGGAAGTGACCGGCCGCAACTTGGCAGAAGGCCTGCCACGCAAATTCACCATCTCCAGCAACGAAATTCTGGAAGCTCTGACTGAGCCACTTAACGCCATCGTCGGTGCCGTGAAATCTGCACTGGAACAAACCCCACCAGAGCTGGGCGCAGACATTGCCGAAAAAGGCATGGTACTCACCGGCGGCGGCGCTTTGTTGCGTGACCTGGATCGCTTGCTGGTTGAAGAAACCGGTCTGCCAGTCATTGTGGCTGAAGATCCCCTGACCTGCGTAGCCCGCGGCTGTGGCCGTGCGCTGGAAGAAATGGACAAACTGGGCAACGTGTTCGCTAACGAATAATCCGGGGCACGGTTGGCGCATACCCGATTATGCTAAAAGGCATACACCAGCAGCTTGATCCGCAGGAGTCCCCGGCATTTTTTATCCAGGGACCCAAGCCCTTCTCGCGCCTGATGTTTTTTTGCACCTTATCGCTGGTCATGATGGCCGTCGATGCGCGCTTTGACTATCTGAGCCAAGTGCGGCAATGGTTTAGCACCGCCTTGCACCCCCTTGAGGTGCTCGCTAGCGCGCCCAACGAATGGGGCCGCAACATCAACACTTACTTCACCTCGCACAACCAGCTGATTCGCGACAACTTCACACTCAGAGAACAAGCCCTGATTGACCATGCCGCAATGCAGCGCTTGGCCACGCTGGATGCAGAGAATGCGCACTTGCGCACACTGCTGGCTGGCGATGCACCGATTATTCCGCAGGCCACGCTGGGCGAAGTCCTGCACATGGGTCGCGACCCATTCAGCAATATCATCACCCTGAACCGGGGTAGTCGGCATCATGTCGTGGCGGGCCAGGCCGTCGTCGATGAGCAAGGCGTGGTCGGCCAGATCACGCGCGTCTATCCGTTCACCAGCGAAGTCACGCTGATTACGGACAAAAAACTGTCCATCCCCATCCAGATTGAACGCAATCAGCTGCGTGCCATCGCCTTTGGCGAAGGCAAACGTAATACGCTGGATATTCCCTACCTGCCTACCAGTGTCGATATCCGCGTCGGCGATAAACTGGTCACCTCTGGCATCGACGGCGTATATCCCGCAGGCTTGGCCGTGGCTGTGGTCACCCAGATCAAACAGAGTCAGGATTCACCGTTTGCCAAAATCATCAGCCGGCCGATTGCCGGGGTCAATAACCATAAACATGTGCTGATTTTAAAAGTGCCTGAGGCACCGCCAGCCGCACCGGCCAGTGAAAATCGTCAGGTACTGCCACGCAGCAATGCCCAGCATCTGGATCAGGCGGTGGTGGAGGTTTTGCAGAAAAACAATGCCGCGGTTGATCCGCATCCGGCCACCGAAACGCCGGTCCTGGATACGGCGAGCTCCGAGCCTGGCAGTCCGCCCGCCACCCCCACTGATCCTGCCGCGGCAACGCCTGCGGCGACCCCATCGGCACCTGCCGCTCCGGAGCACAGATGAAGCCGGTCAAGTTCAGTACTTTTCTGTTTACTATGCTGGTTGGGCTGGTGTTTCAGCTTTATCCGTGGTCCAACACCGGCGTCATCATCCGGCCAGACTTTTTGCTGGTGATTATGGTGTACTGGGTGTTGCAAGCGCCTTACCACTGCAATATCGGCTGGGTCTGGTTTGCCGGCCTGCTGGTCGATTTGTCTACCGGTAGCCTGCTGGGGCAGCACGCGCTGTCTTTTGCCATCACCGGATTTCTGGGGCTGATCTATCAGCGCAGACTGGTCTTGTTTAATCGCTGGCAATTATATCTGTACGTGATTTTCCTGTTTGGCATGCAGCGCGTGCTGATTTTGCTGCTCAAACTGTTTGCTGGCAGCGAGATACCAGACTGGACCTATGCCCTGCCCATCGTCTCAGACCTGATACTCTGGCAATGCATGATTATCTGGTTTGGCGAACTGACCCGCCCGAAGAAGCTTTAAGCACATGGGGTATAGTACAGAACTCAAAAACCATCAAAACGAACAGCACAAGTTCAGAGTTCGTCTGGTTTTTCTGATATTGATGGTGCTCAGTGCCTTTTCGGCCCTGCTGGGCCGCTTTTACTATCTGCAGGTCTATCGCTATGACTACTATCAGACCCTGGCAGAAAACAACCGCATCTCTATTGTTCCCATTACGCCCAACCGCGGCCTGATTTCAGACCGCAACGGCATCATTCTGGCGCATAACTTTTTTGTCTACACGCTGGAAATCACCCCCTCAAAAACCGAAGGCGTGCAAGACACCATAGATGAACTGGGCAAGCTGGTCGAAATCTCGGCGACCGACCTCAAGCGCTTTAAAAAACTGCGCGCGCAGAGCCATACGTTTGAAAGCATTCCGATCCGCACCCACCTCAATGAATACGAAGCGGCTCGGTTTGCGGTCAATCGCTTCCGCTTTCCGGGGGTGGAGCTGAAATCCAGACTGTTCCGCCACTATCCATATGGCACGCTGGGTACACACGGCATTGGTTACATCAGCCGTATCAACGAAAACGACCTCAAGCAACTCAAAGAGAATAGCCAGCTCTCTAACTACAAGGGCACTGAGCATATCGGCAAAGCTGGTGTCGAGCAGGCGTATGAGGAAGAGTTGCATGGCATCACTGGCTTTCAACAGGTGGAGATTGATGCCGATGGCCGCGCAGTGCGGGTGCTGTCCAGTGCCTCACCCACCTCGGGCAATAACGTGGTGCTGTCCATGGATGCCAAGATGCAGGAGATCGCCGAGCAGGAGTTCGCCGGACGCCGTGGCGCGCTAGTGGCTATTCAGCCCAAAACCGGTGAGGTCTTAGCCATGGCCAGCATGCCATCGTTTGATGCCAACCTGTTTGTAGACGGCATCGACTTTGATAACTGGAATTTGCTCAATAACTCATTGGACAAGCCGCTGATCAACCGTAGCCTGAAGGGTATCTACCCACCAGGCTCCACCTTCAAACCATTTGTGGCACTGGCTGGGCTGGAGTCAGGCAAACGCCTGCCCCCCTACACCATCAGTGACCCAGGCTATTACATGTTGCCCAACAGTCGCCATCGCTATCGCGATTGGAAGCCTTCTGGCCATGGCTCGGTCGACATGCGCAAAGCGATCACCGTCTCCTGCGACACGTTCTTTTACGGGCTGGCTGTTGAACTTGGCATAGAACGGCTCACTGACTTTGTGCGTCATTTTGGCTTTGGTGAAAAAACCAATATTGATATTCAGGGCGAGTTATCAGGCCTGCTACCGACCCCGACCTGGAAACAAAAACGCTTTAAGCAACCCTGGTACATGGGCGAAACCGTGATTGTCGGCATTGGTCAGGGCTATACCCTGGTCACCCCCATGCAGCTGGCCTACGCCACCGCCACGCTGGCGAACAACGGCAAGGCCATTCAGCCACATCTGGTCAATGCCATCATTAATGCCAAAACCAATCAGGTCAAAATGCTGCCGCACAAATTGGCAGACCAACTCGAGCTCGACCCACAGAATCTTGAAATCGTCAGACTGGGCATGATGGACGTGACGCGCCCTGGGGGTACCGCCGCCTCCATTGGTGCCAACGCCGGTTACGACATCGCAGCCAAAACCGGGACGGCGCAAGTGGTGGGCATCAAACAAAACGAGAAATACAACGAGCGCGCCACCGCTGAGCGGCATCGCGATCACGCCTGGTTTATTGCCTACGCGCCGGCAGAAGACCCCAAAATTGCAGTCGCTGTCATCGTTGAAAACGGTGGCCACGGCGGCTCGGCGGCGGGCCCGATTGCACGCAAGGTCATGGACTACTATCTGCTGGGTAAAGTGCCTGCGGTAGCCGAAACGGCACCGGCACCAGACAGCCAGACTGCACCGGGCACCGTCCCTGTTGTTGAGGAGGAAGAGCATGATTAAGCAATGGATAGGCAATTTTATTCGCCACATCGATTCCATTTTGCTGGGCACGGTCGTCATGGTGCTGGTAGTGGCGCTGATGGTGCTGTACAGCGCCTCCGGACAGTCCTTGGTCAAGGTCAACGCGCAACTGGTCAATATCATCGTCATGATGGTGGTGATGCTACTCGTTGCCAATACGCAACCACAGCACATCGAGCGCATCGCGCTCCCGGCCTATTTAGTGGGGCTGGCCTTGCTCATCGCGGTGGCGCTGGTCGGCGATATCAGCCATGGCGCCAGACGCTGGTTAAACCTAGGGGTGACCAAGATTCAACCTTCGGAGCTGATGAAACTGGCTGCGCCCATCATGCTGTCCTGGTACTTCTCCAAACGTGAAAGCATGCTGAAAACCGGCGATTATGTCGTAGCAGGGGTCATTTTGCTGACGCCGGTGCTGCTGATCGCCAAACAGCCAGATCTGGGCACGGCCACCTTGGTGTTTGCGGCCGGCTTTTATGTCATCTTTTTAGCCGGGCTGAGCTGGAAATTCATTTTTGGCAGCGCCATAGCCTTTGGCGCAGCCCTGCCGATTCTGTGGTCCATGCTGCATGACTACCAGCGTCGCAGAGTCGAGATTCTGATTGATCCCAGCCAAGATCCGCTGGGCGCGGGCTACCATATCATTCAGGCCACGATTGCCATCGGTTCGGGCGGCTCCACTGGCAAAGGCTGGCTGAATGGCACCCAGTCACAATTGGACTTTGTACCAGAGCGTACCACGGACTTCATTTTTGCCGTGTTTGCTGAAGAGTTTGGTCTGGTCGGCTGCAGCCTGCTCCTGCTGCTGTTTGCCATTATCATTGGCCGCGCCTTCATCATCGCCTCACAAGCCAAGAGCACCTTTGCGCGTCTGCTGGCGGGTAGTATCGCGGCCACCTTTTTCACTTATTGTTTTGTGAACATGGGCATGGTTAGCGGCATCTTGCCCGTGGTCGGGATTCCCTTACCGCTGGTCAGTTATGGCGGCACTTCTTTGCTCACCTTGGGTCTCAGTCTAGGCCTGCTTATGAGCGTGCAATCCCACAAACGGCTAGTCGCCACGGATTAATGGCTACAGTCTCTTTTTAGGATGCCAATGCTGATCAATTTACAACGGACGGCCACGGCTGTCTTGGCCCTGCTGCTGGTCGCGTGTCACAGCAGCATGCCACCCAAGCCCACCGCGTCAAATACACCTGCCCCTGCCAGCAGCGATACCTCGGCACGCCCTGCGCCGCCGCTAACGCCGACGCAGCCTGGCCCAAGCAACGGCACGGGGCCCAAGGTCATTAATATTGATCCTAAACCCGAAACCACCGGCAATCCCACCGATGGCATAGACCCTAACATGCCGCTGGAAACCAGCGTGACACCCAAGCTAGAGCCGATTGTGCCTGGGACAACCAAACCCTACATCGTCAATGGTGAAACCATGACGCCAATGACCGATGTCAGTACCCCCTACACCCAAACCGGGCATGCCTCCTGGTATGGCAAGAAATTTCATGGTCGCAATACGGCCAGCGGCGAACCCTACAACATGTACAAACTCACGGCCGCGCACCGCACGCTGCCGATCCCGAGCTATATCCGCATCACCAATCTCAGTAACGGCAAGACCTTGCTGGCCAGAGTCAACGACCGCGGTCCTTTTGGTCGTGACCGTATCGTCGATCTGTCTTACGCGGCCGCTAAACAACTCGACATCATTCGTCACGGCTCAACACAGGTCCAAATTACGCTGATAGACACGACAAAACCTGACGCAATCGCGGGCGCTAGCCCCCCGGTGCCAGCAGCAGGCCCCGTACCGACCGCAGCGGCAGTGAGCCCACTGCCGCCTAGACCGGCGCTGGAAGCCAGCGGCAGCTATGTGCAAGTGGGCGCATTTGGCCAGGAAGCCAATGCCGACCGTCTACACCAGCGCATCTTCAGTGCGCTGCCAGAGACACAATCCTTACTCAACAAAGTGTATAATGGAAAAGTGTTCCAGATCGTGCTGGGGCCTTATCCAGATCACGCAATGGCCGCGCAGGCAGCCAATCAGATGCGTGAGAAACTGCAGTTACCTGCAGTGATTTTTTCTCATTAAGTTTATTCTCAGTAAATGATGACCATGTGGCGTTCTTGTATTGCTTTTCTACTTTCTGTTCCTCTGATGACACTGGCAGCCGAAGCCATCACCGGCAATGTGCCCGTGCCTACCCTTGCCGCCAAAGCCTATGTGCTACGAGATGCCAACACCGGTGGCCTGCTTGCAGTGAACAATCCTGACATGCCCGTTGAGCCGGCCTCACTGACCAAAGTGATGACGGCTTACCTGACGTTTGAAGCGGTGAAACAAAAACGCCTGTCATTGACACAAACCCTGCCGGTCAGCCAAAAAGCCTGGAAAGTCGAAGGCTCTAAAATGTTCATCGACACCACGATGACGGTGACCGTAGATGAGCTGCTGCATGGCTTGATTATCCAATCTGGCAATGATGCCGCCATCACCCTGGCAGAGGGTATTGCTGGTAGCGAAGAGCTGTTTGCCACGCTGATGAACAAGAAAGCCGCCGCGCTGGGCATGAAAAATAGCCATTTCATCAATGCAACCGGTCTGCCTGACCCGACACATACCACCACGGCACGCGATCTTTCTATGTTGGCCAACGCCCTGATCCGGGATTTCCCACAGGATTACGCGCGCCTCTACTCGCAAAAATCATACACCTACAACAACATCACGCAACCTAACCGTAACCGCCTGCTGTTTATAGACCCCTCCGTGGACGGCATGAAAACCGGCCATACTGAATCTGCGGGTTACTGCCTGATTTCATCCGCCAAACGCGGCGACTTCCGCCTGATTTCAGTGGTGCTGGGCACCGCTTCGGACAATGTGCGTGCCGCCGAGAGCCAAAAACTGCTGAACTTTGGCTTCCAGTTCTTTGAGTCCAAACTGGTCTACCCGGCAGACAAAGCCATTACCCGCCAAAAAGTCTGGAAAGGCACAGAGAATCAGGTGGATTTAACCGTGGCCAAACCGGTATACCTGACCCTGCCTAGAGGTGAGTATGCCAACATGAAGGCCAACTTGCGTATTCCAGCCCCATTGCAGGCCCCGTTGCAAGCACATGCCGCAGTGGGTGCTGTTGAGTTCAGCCTGAACGGCAAAGTGGTGCACAGCGCGCCGCTGGTCACCATGCAAGCGGTGGAAGCTAGCAATATTTTCTCACGCATGATTGATCAGGTGCGCCTGTACCTGCAGTAAGCCTGACACGCGAGGTGACCATGAGCCAGAACGAACAACAACCGGCAACCGAAGAGACCCTGATCGAGTTTCCTTGTAACTTTCCGATCAAGGTCATGGGCGAAACCCATGACGATTTTGCCCTAGAAATCACGCGCACCATCCAGGGCCACTGGCCGGATTTTGATACGCACCTGATCGAAATGCGTGGCAGCAGTAACGGTAAGTATCTGAGCCTGACCTGCCTGGTCTATGTCACCTCCAAACCGCAACTGGATGACATTTACCGCAGCCTGACCTCGCACCCCATGGTCAAGGTCGTGCTTTAATCCCTCCCTGCCATGGCTGCACTGGACATCCGCCAGCTGGGCTTGACCGACTATGCGGCCACACTGGCCGACATGCAGGCCTATACGGCCCAGCGCACTGCAGAAAGCCCAGACCAGCTCTGGGTCACCGAACATGCGCCCGTCTATACCCTGGGCCTCAACCGGCGGGGCGTCCGCCTGCCAGACAACCAGATTCCACTGGTCATGGTTGATCGCGGTGGCAAAATCACTTACCACGGCCCGGGCCAGTTAATCATTTATTGCCTGATCGATTTACAGCGCAACCACTTGAATGTGCGTGAACTCGTCTCCATCTTGGAAAACAGTCTGATCGCGTTTTTAGCCAGCCATGGCGTCAGCGCGCAAGCGCGCAGTGACGCGCCGGGGGTGTATGTACAAGGGAAAAAGATTGCCTCGTTAGGGTTGCGTCTTAAAAACCACTGTTGTTACCATGGCCTGAGCTTGAACATTGATATGGACTTGCAGCCGTTTGCCGACATCGACCCCTGTGGCTATGCCGGTATGCAAATGACACAAACCCGGGATCTGAACATCGCGCTGACCATGACTGAGATTGCAGCCGATTTGACCCAACGATTGAAAGAGAAACTGACGCATGTCAGATAATGACCAACAGCCACGCCCGGCCAAAAAGATTGCCGGCGTCAAGGAAACGGATGCGGCCAAGACCTCACGCATTCCGATCAAAATCGTGCCACAACCCATGTTGCGCAAACCGGAATGGATACGCATGAAAGTGCCGGATTCAGCCCGCTTCCAGCAAATCAAGCAGGTACTGCGTGACAACAACCTGCACACCGTATGCGAAGAGGCCAGTTGCCCTAACATAGGCGAATGCTTTAGCGGCGGCACCGCAACCTTTATGATTCTGGGCGATATCTGCACACGCCGCTGCCCATTCTGCGATGTGGCGCATGGCAAACCACTGCCGCCTGATCCGCAAGAGCCAGAAAACCTCGCACGCACCATCGCACAAATGCAACTGCGTTATGTGGTGGTCACTTCCGTCGATCGCGATGATCTGCCTGATGGTGGCGCGCAACACTTTGTCGACTGCATCCGCGCCATCCGCGCCGCTTCGCCGCAGATTAAAATCGAGATTCTGGTACCGGATTTTCGTGGCCGCCTGGACGTGTCGTTGAAAATTCTGCGAGAAGCGCCGCCAGATGTCATGAACCACAATCTGGAGACCGTGCCACGGCTGTACAAACAGGCCAGACCCGGATCAGATTACCAGCATTCACTCGATCTGTTGAAGCAGTTCGCGGCCCTGTATCCCGAGGTGCCCACCAAGTCTGGCCTGATGCTGGGACTGGGAGAGACCGATGAAGAGATTCTGGAGGTCATGCGTGACTTGCGTGCCCATGGCGTCAGCATGCTCACGCTGGGGCAATATCTGCAACCCAGCGTGCATCATCTACCCGTGTTGCGTTACGTGACGCCAGAAACCTTTACCTGGTTCAAACAGCAGGCTGATGGCATGGGCTTTGACAATGCGGCCAGCGGCCCCATGGTACGTAGCAGCTACCATGCGGACCAGCAGGCCCATGCCGTGATCGAATAATCGACAGTGTGCCGGTGTCACCGGCCGATAATAACAAGTACAGGAGCAATCATGGTTCCACATTTAACCACGGCACTGAGCGGCCCACTGCACCAACTGGAGCAACGCGTATTGCAAGCCATGCCGGATATCGAGCACTGGTTTCGAACCAAATGGCAGGAGATCCCGGCCCCCTTTTATGCCAGCGTCGATCTGCGCAATGCGGGGTTCAAAATGGCGCCGGTGGACACCAATCTGTTTCCGGGCGGCTTCAATAACCTGAATCCCGAGTTTTTAAGCCTGTCGGTGCAAGCTGCGCAGGTGGCCGTGGAGAAAATCTGTCCCGAAGCACGCAGACTGCTCCTGATTCCCGAAAACCACACACGCAACACCTTCTATCTGCGCAATGTGGTCGAGCTCTGTCACATTTTAAAAGCCGCCGGCATGGACGTGCGTGTGGGCAGCCTCTCGCCCGAGATCACCGAAATCACCCGCCTAGAGACACATGACGGCTTGCCGCTGATTTTGGAGCCACTGGTTCGTGTTAAAAACCGCCTGCAATTACAGGCCACCACGTTTGAAGGGGTAGATTACCCCGCGTTTGACAGCTGTGCCATCCTGCTCAATAACGACTTGTCTGGCGGCGTACCCGAGCTGCTGCAGAATCTTGAGCAGACCCTGATCCCGCCGTTACACGCTGGCTGGTTCATGCGACGCAAATCACAACACTTTGCCGCCTATGACACGGTCGTTGCCGAGTTTTCACAACTGTTGAATATCGACCCTTGGTTGCTGAACCCCTATTTTGATACCGCCAGCGGCCTCGATTTTCATGCCCGCGTTGGCGAAGACATCCTGGCGGAAAAAGTGGATGTCCTGCTGAAAAAAATTCAGGCCAAGTATGACGAGTACGGCATTACTCAACAGCCGTTTGCCATCGTCAAAGCCGATGCCGGCACCTATGGCATGGGCATTATGAGTGTGAAATCAGCCGATGAGGTGCGTGACCTCAACCGCAAGGCACGCAACAAGATGTCTGTGATCAAAGAAGGCATGCAAGTGTCTGAAGTGATGATTCAGGAAGGCGTCTATACCTTTGAAACGATCAATGAAGCCGTGGCAGAACCCGTGGTCTACATGATGGATCATTTTGTTATTGGCGGTTTTTACCGGGTACACACTGGACGCGGCATTGATGAAAACCTCAATGCGCCTGGCATGCACTTTGTGCCGCTGGCCTTTGAAAAACCCTGCACCTTGCCAGACTGTGCCGGTGCACCCGACGCGCCGCCCAACCGTTTTTATGCCTACGGTGTCGTCGCCAGACTGGCTTTGCTGGCCGCTGGCATAGAGCTACAACACACTGATCCGCTCAACCAATAAGCAAAGCGAGCTCCCGATGAAACTGCTGTTTATTCTTGATCCGCTCGCGTCACTCAAAGCCTACAAAGACACCAGTCTTGCCATCATGCGGGCAGCGCAGGCACGCGGTCATAGCCTGTGGGTGTGCGAGCAACATGACTGGCATTTACAGCAGCACACGGTGCAAGTCGATGCACAGCCGTTTACCTTTGAGGCTGACGGTGGCTGGCACACAGGCAGCCAGGCCACGGTAGCACCGCAGAGTTTTGATGCCGTGTTCATGCGCAAAGATCCG
The DNA here is from genome assembly GCA_964437895.1 of uncultured Methylotenera sp. GTDB lineage: Bacteria > Pseudomonadota > Gammaproteobacteria > Burkholderiales > Methylophilaceae > Methylophilus. The sequence continues at coordinate 28,922 of CAYTIV010000003.1, read as the reverse complement.
CCATTTGACAATGAATACCTCTACAGCACCTATCTGCTTGAACTGGCGCAACAACAAGGCGCGCTTATCCTGAACGATCCAGCCGCCATTCGCGGCTGGAACGAAAAACTCTCCGTCACCCGCTTTTCGCAATTCACCCCACCCTTTATTGTGACCAGCAAACAAGCCAAGATTCTGGCCTTTTTGGACACGCATGCCGATATTATCGTCAAACCACTGGATGGCATGGGTGGCAGCGGCATCTTTAGACTACGCAAGGATGATCCGAATATCTACGCTATTTTGGAGACGCTGACACGGTTTGAAACGCAAACCATCATGGTGCAACGCTATATTCCAGAGATCAGTCTGGGCGACAAGCGCATCCTGATCATCGATGGTGAGCCACTGCCTTATGCCTTAGCACGCATCCCTAAAGCGGGCGAAACACGTGGCAATCTGGCCGCTGGCGGCAAAGGGGTGGCACAACCGCTGAGTACACGTGACCGCGAAATCGCGGAGACTGTAGGCCAAACCCTCAAGCAGCACGGCCTGTTTTTGGTCGGACTCGATGTCATTGGTGACTATCTGACCGAGGTCAACGTCACCAGCCCAACCGGCATGGTCGAAATCGCGGCGCAGTCACAAGCCTGGGCAACACCCTGCGATCCGGCCAGCCTGCTGATTCAGGCGCTGGAAAAGCGTTAACGTCGGCAAAGGTGGCCTACCCCGAAAAGTGAACCATCACGACAATGATATACTCGATAGTCTATCGAGTTGTCAGTGATGGCTTGCCTCGCGCATACCACTTGGCGCCCTTGATCGTCCTCATGCGGTCTACCCACGTTAGCGGATACACACATCATGTTGAAATGGAAAGATATACTCAAGCTCGCCAGAGAAGGTAATCTGGCGCCTAGTCACAAACTGCAGAAATCCATCCGAGCCTGGCGCGAAATTCTGGCGGAGGATGTGTTTGCTATCACGCGCCTAAGTGCGACAGAGCGCCCGTTTTCATCTGAAATGTGTGTCGCTTTTACGCCCGGTCGTTATGCTTGTACTTGCTGTGAACAGGCACTGTTTGATTCCGGGCAGAAGTTTGAATCGGCCTCAGGCTGGCCTTCATTTGATCAACCGGTGACGCCTAATGCAATTGCCTATTTTGCCGACGAGAGCCATGGCATGCAGCGTATCGAAGTAAAGTGCAATGTCTGCGACGCACACTTGGGCCATGTGTTTCCGGATGGCAAAACAGAGACGGGCTTACGTTATTGCATCAATGGCAAAGCCATTACGTTTGTTGCAAACGCATAACGCTGCCCGCTTAAGCAGGCAGCGCAGCGTTGGATCTTAATGTGCCAGGCGTCTGCCATAGCTCACGGCATACGCTGCCGGTCTCGCCAGTAAAATAGGATCCTGGCTGGGGGCAATGCCATCGGTCAATTGCAAGGGATTGAACATCAGTGGTTTTTCAGCGGCCTGGCTATCTGCCACAGGCTTGTTCAAGGTGAGCGTCCCTAACTCAACGGTTTTGCGGCTATCTGGCCATACCACAGTCGCATTGTTGACCTCATCTCCAGCCTCAGCCAGTTGCAGTATCAATTTGTATTGCACGCCCTGCGACTGCACCCGCTGTACGATATCACGCATTAAATAATCAGGTGCAGCAGCGTCTGCCGCCTCCTTGCTCAAGTAGTGTGCGCCAGCCACGGGCACAATCTGATAGCGACCATACTCGGTATGGCCGGCGGCGTTGGTAAATGCAAAGGCATTAACCCCAAAAAAAGGCTGGGTGGCAAAGCTCTCTGGTGCAGGTTTAGGGGTGGTGACAAACTTGAGCGCCGCAGGGTGACTGCCCAAAAACTGCTCGACTGGGCTGGGCTTGGCCTTACTGCCCTGAGAATCACGTACGGCATTCAGCAAACCAAGAAAGTCCTCAGGCGTTGCCGCAGGAAACCCATTGACCGAGATGCTCACAATATCGGTAGCGCTCCCATCTGGTAATTGAAAGCGAATGGCGATGCCTTTGGGAAAGGCGTTACCGTTGGCATCCGGAATATTGGGCACCCCGGTGGCGTTGGAGTAACGCACCAACACGGGCGTATCTGCCTGAAAATGGGCTGCGGTGCTGATCGCGGCGGCCTGTGCAGTGGGTTTAAAGCTACCGGTAACCATCACCCCTTTGGCGTGGTTGGCACGATAGCCCGCATGCGGCCCGCCTGAAAGCGTGGTCAGGGTATTCACCAACTGCTCGGTGACGGGGGCGCTGCTATCAGCCTGCGCTAAGGGTGACGAGGCCAAACTGGCCGCCAACAAGGTGTGATAAACCACTTTCATTTTCATCATAGATCCTTTCATTTAAATTTAATAATACAAAATTAAATAGCGCACTACTTATAAAACATGGCAAACATGACCGCTTTTTTACTCATGAGACGTGTTGAATCAAATGATTGCGCAATCCATTCAGGCGCTCACGCAAGGCATCAAGCTCTTCCAAAGAGCACCCCATGGCGCACAGCATCTCATCCATGATGGCAGCCGCCTGCAAGCGCAACTGTTTGCCAGCATCCGTCAGACCAATGATCACCTGACGCTCATCCTGACTCGAACGCACCCGCTGCACCAGCGCGGCAGACTCCAGTCGTTTCAGCAATGGTGTCAGCGTGGCCGAATCCAGAAATAACTGCTCGCCAATATCACTCACCGTGCGTTGATCGCCCTCCCACAACACCAGCATCACTAAGTACTGTGAGTAGGTTAAATCCAGCTTTTTCAACAAAGGCCGATAAACCTTGTTGATGGCGAGTGACAATGAGTACACCGAAAAGCATAACTGATCCCGCAAGACGGGGGTTTTAGTGTGGGCCAAATCAGACATATGCTTCGATTATAAATAGCACACTATATAATAGCAATACATTTAATGCTTGTTGGCAAACACATGAATGAGGTAATGGACCATAAAGTGTCCTTTTTGATGCATTCTACGTTGGCTCATCTAATTTCTCCTTTATAAAGATGAAGCCATCTTAATGCTCTTGCGGCATTAAATAAAATTGAATGTTTTAATGAGGTCTATCAGAAAAATTGATGTGAGTATCTGCCCAGCAGACTTAATCCAGCTTAAAGGGATCTGTCCCTTCGTCCTCTGCGGGCAGGGGGTCGATGTCAAAAGAGAGCTCGTCACCGATATCCAGCTCGATGTCATTTTGACCCTCCCAGCGCTCCAGCCAAACAGAGAAGTCTTTTTCAGGCATCGGTTTGCCAATAAAAAAGCCTTGTCCTTCGTTGCAGCCTAGTCTGGAAAGCTGATTCAGCACTTGTTCGTTTTCTATACCGGTCGCGACTACATTCCACTTGAGGTTGTGCGCCAGATCGATGACGGATTTCACAATACTGGCGTCACTGGCGTGTTTGTCCATAAACATGACAAACGTGCGTGCAATCTTGAGTTCCTGCACTGGCAGCTGGCGCAACTGATTCAGAGAGCTGTACCCGGTCCCAAAATCATCGATAGCGATATGCAGGCCCATGGCGGATAGTTTACGCAGCGCCGTTTGGGCGCGCTCAGGGTCTGACATCAGGCTGCGCTCTGTCACCTCGAGCTTGAGGCTGCCGGCCTCTAGCCCATGCACCGACAGCAGATGCGCAATCTGTTCGGCCAGCTGCAAATCATGGAGGTCGCGCGTGGTCAGATTCACCGACAAACTCACGCGCAAGCCTTGCTTCTGAAACGTCGCCAAGGCCTCGCAGGTGCGCTGTAACATCCACTGGGTCAACGCACTGATCATGCCGGTCTGTTCTGCGATGGCAATAAACTGATCGGGCATCAGCAGTCCGCGTTCTGGATGTACCCAGCGAATCAACGCCTCCCCACCCAGCGCACGACGTGTCGTGATGTCGATTTTGGGCTGGATATACATCAAAAACTGGCCCTGTGGCAGGGCCTGCTTTAAGTCAGCGACCAAGGCCAGCGTCTCCGCCTGTTCGATTTCCAACGCTGTGTTATACACAATCCAGGGAGACCGCTTGCTGAGCGACGCTTGCAGCGCCGTTTCCGCCTGCCTGAGCAAGCGCCCACTCTCTGTGCTGTGCTCGGGATAAAGGGCGATACCCATCACCGCATGAATGTCTACCCGCTGCCCCTGCACGGTCACCGGCTGCTCAAACATCTGCTGCACCTGATCAGCATAGCGGGTGGTCTGGGCCTGATCAGCCTGTTGCAATAGCACGGCAAACTGGTCCGCCTCCAGCCTGGCCACCACATCTTGTGCGCCAGGCAACGCCTGTTTTAATCCCTGACCCACATGCTTGAGTAAGGCATCGCCAAAGTCACGGCCAAAGCTCTGATTCACCTGCTTAAAGCGCTGCAGATTAAAAACCAACACCGCCAGCTTTTGCTGACTGTCCGCATGTTGGTTGACCGCTGCGCTCAGCGCCTGATCAAACGCCAGACGGTTGGCAAGTCCAGTCACCGTGTCATCAAACGCCAATTGTGCCGTAGACGCGCTACGTTGTGTGACAGCGTCTTGCAGTCGCCCGACGGCCGTGGTGAGCGCGTCAATTTCGTCTTGGCCGGTGACAGGCAAAGGCTGCATGACCTCCCCTGCGGCCAGAGCATTCATATATTGCGCCAGGCTGCGTAACGGCCCCGTCACGCGACGTGAAGTCATCCAAATGATGGCGGACAGTAAGGCCACCCCTAGCAGCGTCAGCCCTAGCAACCCCTGCATGAGCCGATCAAACAGTTGCAACCATGGCGTCACGCCGCCTTGCAATACCACTAGCAAGGCCTCCTCGCGGGTTTCATGCAACGATCGCATCTTGATCTGATAAACCTCCCCGTTCACATCGAGCCGGTGTAGCGAGACAGGCTGTCGGTAAATGTCCGCCATGGTTTTAACCAGCATATTGGACAAATCATTGCTCGCCGTGCCGCTAACTAGCCGCCAATCATGGTCACGACTCTTTTGCACAAACGCCACATCCAGCTGCGTCAGCTGCTTGATCTGTGTCGCCAACCTGGCATCCACGGCAAACCCCATGACCAACCACCCCTGCATGCCCGGATTTTTAAGCGGAAGCGTGATCAATTGATAAGGGCGCCCCGCTATCATTTCGAACTTCAGTGTACCGGTCTGATTTTCGAGTATGGCAAGCCTGGCATCCTCTTCTGCTTGTGTGGCCGAGGCACTGGTGCTGATGATCTGGCTGGCATCCAGGCTCACAAAATACGCCTGCTGCGCATGCAAGCGGTTCTGATAGCCCGCCAGCGCAAACTTGATTACTTCCGAATCTTGACTGGAAACGGCTTCGGACATCACCCCATCGGCAGCCAATAACTGAAGGGCCTGTTTGAGGCTGGCGGTATTGTGTTGCAGCAGGCTGACGAATAGCTGCTCACCGGTAGAAATCTGCGCTTCGGCAATACGTTCGGCATAGCGGCTACCAGCCAGTTTGAGCGCCACCAGTGCGGTGAGCTGGAGGGCGATAAAGACCACCAGTACCGGAATCAGATAACGTGAGCGTATATGTTTGAACTTGATCATTGTAATTTTTATAGGATGAAGACCTGCGCACCAGCAAGGCAGAATCAGACTTATGCAAGATAGGTGAACCCTATCATAGAATTGTAAAACATGCATCCAAGGCCGGCCTCGTGCCAGCCTTGAACCAGTGGGATTAACGTGTGCTGCTCAGGCCACAGCGAGCTTGCAGCGCTTTGTCCAGTTGCTTGAATGCACCGCCATTGCCGGTGGCAAAGGCATAAGGATTGGTCATCAGATAGCGATTGTATCGTACCTGCCGCGGCGTAAACTGCGCAGCGATTCCCTGACTGTAACACTGGCAACTGGCGGCCTCTGCCGCGACCTGAAACAGGGACTGGCAGCTGCTTTGCAAGGCCTGCAACTCGGGGCCAGACCAAGGTTGCGGATTCGACTGGCCGTTGGCCCTAGCTTGTGTGAGCATGGCATACATTAACTCAACACTGGCACGCAATTTACCCAGTGGCGCCGTTTGCAGCGTGTCTTTGTGCTCAGGCTGTTGCGTGGTGGGATTGAACGTGAATATGGCGGTGACAGGCGTATGCTCTGGAATCTGATAGCCCTGCGCTGACAGCATGATTTTTTTGGCAGGCTCAGCCTCTAGCAATGCCTGCGCCTCAGCGATTTCGGCCGCAGGCAGCGCAAGTTGCCAGTGGATGCTGCACGTCGCGTCGGCCTGCGCATCCACACGCATCTCACCACGAATCAGCCCATCATTAAGTGCATCTGCAAATGCAGGGGGAATCCGTTGCACCATATACTGCAGCTCGCTGTCTTGCAGTCGCGCCAGGGCTTCACTATCCAGGCAAGCAGCCATTGCAACAGGGGCTTGGGCTAACAGGCTGAGGCAGGTTGCCCAGGCCAGCATGCGTATCGTTTTCATCAGGGGGCTCTTTGAGGTCAAGGTTAGCCGATTGGAGCGAGGATCACGGCAAAAGTTTTATAGGCTGCGCAGCTGTCAGATACACACGCATGCTCTGCACCACTCGTCTGCACTCATCCTTTGCACCAATGAAAACGGGCGCCTGAGCGCCCGTTCATGTCATTAAGAACAAATTATTTGTTCATAACGTACATAGTTACTTCGAAGCCGAAACGCATTTCGGTAGCAGCTGGTTTAGTCCACATAGTCATTTCTCCTTTTATCCTGAATTCGTTTTAGCGATTGCTATCAACGTGTGACTATATTAAAACTGCCGCGCCCCGTTGTCGTGATTAAACTGCGCAACATGCGTTCATGATTTTCATGAGTGTGGCCTGATGATGTTTGTTAAGCAAAACGCGACTTGATGTAGCGCAACAGCTTGCGCATGCCTTTACGCCCCACCGTGCGCTTGAGCGACACCTTGAAATCATAGACATAAAAGGGCCACAAGAATTTGCTTTGCAACTTACGCCCCGTCATGCCCAGATAGATGTGCAAAAACTGCTTGCGGCCTTCCCAATGCAACTTGTGCAGGGCACGGGTCAAATCTGCCAAACGTTCATTGATCATGGTCGCGGTCGCGGTCGCATGCAAACGCGCCGTATCAATCAGCACAAAGCGCAATTGCTCGCCTTCGCGTTGAACCAGAATGTTGCCGCCCGAAAAGTCTCGGAAATAAATGCCAGAGTTATGCATGTGCAGACAAAAGCGGGCAAACGCGTGATAGAGCGTATCGGGCGTCAGGCCTTCAAACGTAGACGCACCATCGCGGTAGGCCATAAATGCCTTAGAAATCGCAAACTGATGGGGCACAAAGGCAGAAATATAGAAATTGCGCCGCAGACTAGGATCATTGACATGCTCAATGTAAGCCAATGGCGTGGCGGTCCCCACACCGCGCCGTAACAGCTGCATGGCGCCATTCCAGCTGCGCTGGGCCTTGCTCGGTTTATGGCGGTCCAGCCAGGTTTTGTGCCAGTACATGCGCACCGGTTTTTTAACGGTCACGTGCTGCTGCGCATCCCTGGGGTCTGCCAGGGACCAGATGGCATTGCGCGCATGCCGCAATGCCTGTTGCTTGGCTGGCGGGCTCAAACGCTCCGGGTGCCACGCCTGCCACAGTTGTTCGGCTTCTTCGGCATTGGCCGCCAATATCATGCCACGCCAATCGCCCTCTTCAATCGGAAAGTATTGCTGGCCTGCGATATGGGCATGGATCACGGCCCCGCTCAACCGCGGGTGCGGGGTGCGCAACACGATGTGCTCCGGCTGGGCCCAGACCAGATAGACCGGCGACTCGGTCAGCAGGTGCAAGGCCGGCAGTGGCTCGCCATCCCGGCTGAAAATCTGGGCCTGCTGCAGGCTGTGCGGCGAGTAAATCTGATCCAGCAGCGCACACTGTCCATTAATCGTCCAAGCAATATGCACGCTCTGGCCGTGCTGTTGCAAATGATGAATCTCCAACCCGTAACCCGTGCTGACGGGCGCAACGTAGTGGGCGCCATTCAGCCAGTAGCTCACCGTTTTGAAAGCGGCAAAACTAGGATTCACGCGATAATTGGCCACCGCGCCATCGGCGGACTTGTAATAGGCCACCCGCTCCAGCGCAGGATAGTCGGCATCGTTGAGGCCATCATCGATCAAGCCTTCACGGTGGCAGACAAACGCGCCCCAGTTGGCCTGCTTTAATGCGCCCGAGGCAGCCAGCAGGGTGAAGTAGCGTGTCACATAATCTGCCTGCTTTTGCGCCCCGTCCGGAAACCGGCGTTTGATGCGATAAATGGCCCAGAACGCCACGGGCGACACCAGCACCGGCACGCCCATATCCTCGCCGACTTTTTGCAGCAGCTTGGCTTTCTTAATCAGATTAAACCTGAGAATCCGTGTCCATCGATGCTTGAATATCCTAAAGTCGGCCATCTCCGGCTCAACCACCCGCTCCACAAACAGGTTGTTGCTGTGCACGTCCGGTAGGCGTCTATCCGCACCCAGGGTTTTCAGCAGGCTGATGTTATAGAGCGGCTCAAAGTCCTGAATATTGGGGCCGACGATGGTGACTTGATGCGCACGCGCGAGGTCATAGGCGATTTGCCACGCCAGCATGAACCCGGGCATATCGTAGCCAGCCCATTTTTTGCGGTTGACGGTATTACCGATTTCCAGCGCCGCCAATCGCGTGGCGTAGCGCTGCAAAAGCTCCGCCACAAACTGTTGCCAGGCCGCCTGCACAACAGGATCGCGCATGCTTCTAGCCGCCTCAAACGGTTGCACCACATGCAAAGTGACCGCCAGCCCGGCATCCAGCAACTGCTGCAGAAAACGCTCCTGCGTGGCACGACCGTCATCATCACTGATATCCAGCCTGACACGTCGTACGCCCAGCGCGTGCAACTGCGCTAACACATAGGCGTCCGTTGCCGGGTCAGCGTTGCTCGCCACGCACAGCCCGGTAAAGTCGTCGGGCACGCGGTGGTTGAGGCTGGGCAGATGACTGTGCTTGAGCCAAAAACCACCGGTAGCCAGATATTTCAGGCCATCAAGCATGACCTGCCGCGTCAACATGGAAGGTTGCGTTTTCACTGCGCAGGCCCCTCAGGCAGGCGGTAGCGCTGCTCTTTATACAGCAGTGCCGGTAATAGACTGTTTGCCAGCGCGCGTTCTGACAGCGCAGCGGCGTCTGCCGGCGGTGCAGTATTCTGCAGCTGTTTGCTCAGCGGATCGTAGTGACCAAACGCGGGCGGTTTGCCTTCACGTAACACCACCACCGCATTGTCTGCCGCATGTGCACCGGTTTGCTGCATCCAACCAAAGTTGTAGTTGTATTGCATGAGCGCACGGCCACGGTAGTCCGCACGCACTTGGGATAAATCATGGCCGGTCATCGGATGCTGGCCGCTGATGCCCATCAACGACAATACCGTCACAGGCAGGTCAATCTGACTGGCAATGGCATCGACCGTCTTCGGCTGCACCGCGCCGCCCAGAATCAAGGCTGGGATATGGAAATGCTCGATAGGCACCAATGAGTCACCGCGGACACGGATATCATGGTCAGCCACCACCAGAAAAATCGTGTCGTTCCAGTAAGGGCTGGCCTTGGCCTTTTTGAAAAACTCGCCGATGGCATAGTCTGCGTATTTGACGGCATTGTTATCCGTCGCCTTGGGTTGCTCGTACAATTCAATGCGGCCATCCGGAAACTCAAACGGCGCATGATTTGAAGAGCTGAACGCCAGCGTGAAAAATGGCTTGCCGGTGGCGTGATGTGCCATCAGTTGTTCGTGCGTTTTATTGAGCAGATCCTCATCCGAGGCGCCCCAGCTAGCGACAAATACCGGATTTTTAAAATCTGGCTCATCGGTGATCTGCTGAAAGCCGTTGCCCATAAAAAAGCTGCGCATATTATCAAAATGCGACTCCCCGCCATAAATAAACTCGGTCAGATAGCCACGGCCAGATAACAGCGAGGCCAAAGTAAAAAAGTTTTTCTGACTCAGGTCCAGTTTTACGGTGCTGTCCGAAGGCGTTGGCTGAAATCCGGTGACCACCGCTTCAATGCCACGCACCGAACGCGTGCCCGTCGCATACATCTGGGTAAACCAGAGCCCTTCGCTCTTGAGTTTTTCGAGGTTAGGCGTGACCGGTTTGCCGCCTAGTGACTGCACAAAACCGGCACCTAGACTCTCCTGCAACAGAATTACCAAGTTAAGTGGTTTTTCACGCTTGATGGCGGGCGTCAGGGTGGTCAGGGTTGGAATGTCGGTGTTTTGCGCGCCAGTGAGTGCAAAGATGCGCTCGCGTGGGAGCTTGCCATAAATGGCACTCGACTTTGCCTCATGTTGCAAGCTGTAGGCGGCATACGACACCGAATAGGTCGAGTTGAGAATCAGGCTGTTGACCATGCTGTCCTGAGTGATGGCGAATAAGGCCGGATTGGCGGGACGGTGGGACAGCGTAGAGCGGATACCCAGCGCAGTCAGCGCCACCAGCAGCGGCCAAACCAGCCACATCGCCAGATTAGACCAGCGCGCCTCGGCCAGCCCCCAGGGCTTTAGCAAGCGATGCACCACAACCACTGCGGCCAGTGTCATCAGCAATCCAAACGCCAGCTCCAGCTTGAACCCCTGCCACAGCATGCCAAACACTTCATGCGGGTATTTCAGATATTCGACAAAAATACGATTGGGGCGGACATCATACTCAAGAATAAAACCCGGCGTAGCGGCCTCTAAAAATACCAGCAACACCAGCGATAACAACACCCACCAGAAGGTAACGGTGCGCCAGACGGCATACCAACGACGCACCGCCAGCACGGGTGCCAGCAACAACGGAATCATGGCCAACTGGCCAAGCTGTATCACATCGACCCGCACGCCCTGTAACAAGATCTGGCTCAGCGCGCCCGTGGCCTGCACACGCTCCCACTTCCACATCACCAGCCCTAGGCGCGTCAATGAAAGTAGAATCAGCCCGCTGATGAACATCACCACCAGTGGCGCGTAAGGGCCAAACCAATGACCTACCGCCCAGAGTTTAGAGTGGGAACGCGGTTTACCGAAATAACTGGATTGCATGTTTGTTTCATCTGGTGAATTCAAGCCTGTGATTATAACGGTTTATTGCGGATAGTTCAGTGCGGGCAACCATCAATGCCTTGTGGCGGCTGACGCAGATTCAAGGGCTTTTGCTTGTGCGGGGGTGCGCGTATACGGGATTGTTCTGGTGCTTATCGGCCTGCAACGCTTTCTAAGCCGTTGCGCGCTTTTTACCCAAGGCGAGTTGTCTGATACCAACGCACACCGCCCCCACCATCAGCAGCAGCGCCAATAGCATCAGTGCCGCTGGCAAAGGGACGACTGCTGGCGTAGTCTGCCGTGACGGGCTAGCGCGCAACGACTGCGGCAAGGGATTAGGGGTGACAGGAATGATTTTCCACTGACGACGGTCCGCAGGTGCCTGTTGCAAATATTGGGCAAAGCTGTAAACCGGTGCCAGCCCCATGGGCCGACTGGAAGGAAACTGCGGAATACGTACAAAATACAATGCCTGTAGCTGCTGCGCCATGGGTGCCATAGCGCCTTGCAGCGCATGCGAGGGTGATCCGTTTTGCGCTAGAGTCAGCAAATCCTCCCCTATCGCATCAAACGCCACCGCAGGAAACAAGCGGGTCATTTCGGTATTCAGGTAATCATAAAGCGCACGCGCCTGATGCAAACTGCGCTCGGTCACGGCCACATACCAATAGGCTGCACTAGCCTTGAGCACGCTCTCAACGCCTCTGAGCGGCACCTGCCACCCGAGGGCGCGTAGCGTATCTATGCTGATGCCGGCACAGTTTTGTCGTGCATGGTCGTAGCGCATATCCTGCTGGTAAAGCGCCTGCATGACTCGGTTGTGTGTCGCCTGAATCTGGGCCGGAATATCCGGCTGACTGAACACCGCCACCAGCATATACGACGGTCGATAAAACGATTGGCCGCTATTGAGGTCGCCCATGTATTTATCGAGCGGGGTCACGCCGGCAATAATGCCTTTCTCGCTATGATTGGCAAGATTGTAATAATTATTCACCAGCCATGAGGCGTATGCGCCGCCCTCACCGACAACCCCGGTGGCCAGTGCAAAATGGCCGCCGTGCGCCTCATCATCATCGCCTTGCGCACCGTTCAGCAGGATCCCAAGCGCCGCTTTACCAACAGATTGACTGGCGATTCCGGGGGATTTTTCCCATAGCAAACGGCTCTGATAATCGCTGCTGGCCCCACCCTGCTCAAATTGCACCAAAGACTTGAGGCGCTCGGCAGCCTGCAAAGGCTGTACTGTCGCGCGCACATCCAGCGCATACGTTTCTGGCCACACGGTACGCGCAATCACGGTCTGCCCCGTCAGTGTGCCGCGAATCGACAGCGGCTGTCGCGCCAGCACCTTAAGGGTGCGCGGGGTCCATTGCGCATGATTCGTCGCAATGTTGGCCACACGCCTAAAGGCGAAATGCTGCCCCTGTGCGTCACGCACGTCGGTCGCCGTTGCATTCAACACCATGTGTTGCCAAGCCTGATGACTGCCCGTCCAAATCAATGCAGGCAGCCCGTCAGGCACTGCGGATGGCGGTTGCGCAGACAGCGACTGCCGGGGGACGGCAAACGTCTCGTCGCGGAAATACCACAAGGCCTGTGGCAGCGTGTGGCAGGCCGCGCATGGGCCCTGCACATTCTGAAACTGATCCTGCGCGTATAGCCCCAGAGCCGCGACGTCGGGCAATGCAGAGGCCATCGACGCCCACAGCAGCAACACAACACCGCCTGTTTTTCGCATCAGCGTCTCCAGCTTGCCCTGACGTAATCGCGTGTGCTGTGCCAGTACTCAGGTTGCCGCCAGCATAAATACAGCGCCACCAGCACATTCAAGCCGGCCGTAACTGCAAACAACTGCGGAATACTCAGCTGCATGCCAAACAGGACGATCGAAACCCCGGCAGACAGAACCATGAACAGGGCGTTCATAATATTGTTGGCCGCGATCACTCTGGATTGATAGCCGGCCTCGGCGCGACTCTGCAGCAACACATACAGTGGCACGATATAAATGCCGCCACTGATGCCCAGCAATGCCACATCGAGCAGCATGCGCATATAGCCACTATCGGGCAGGGTGTGCAAGGTCAATGCCGGCTGACTCAGCAATTGCTGCTGGATGCCGGCAGTGACCGAGGCAAAGTCCCAGGCAAACAGCGACATGCCTGCGGCGCCCAGCATCACCAGCCCAAGCTCTTGTTTACCCTTGGACAGTTTTTCACACCAGACCGAGCCCACGCCAACGCCAATCGAAAACACCGAAAGCAAACTGATGAAATCGCGCTCACTGCCTTGCAGGACAGACTTGGCCAGCGTAGGAAACTGCGCCAGCAGCGTTGCACCAAAAAACCAGAACCACGAAATAGCCACAATCGCCACCCATAGGGTTTGCTGCGCCCAAAAAGTGCGGACATTTTTAATGGTCTCGGTCACCGGGTTCCAGTTGATGCGCAAGTCCGGCGCCGGTGCAGGTGACAAGGGAATGCTGCGACTCAGCTGATAGCCTGATGCGGCCACCAGCATGACGCAGAGGCTGGTGTACCAGGCATGCTGCTCCAAACTGCCCAGCCAAGCCCCCAGCACCTGGCCCAATAGAATCGCGACAAAACTGCCCATCTCAACCAACCCATTACCGGCAGTGAGCTCTACGGGCTGCAAATGCTGCGGCAGATAAGAATATTTAACCGGCCCAAACAAGGTTGAATGCACGCCCATTAAAAACAGCGCCAGCGCCAGCATGCACAAACTGCGGCTCACAAAGCCGATGCTGGCAAACAGCATAATGCAGATTTCCAGCACTTTGACCAGCCGTATGATCTGCGACTTTTCATACTTGTCGGCCAACTGGCCGGCAGAGGCCGAAAAGAGAAAAAACGGCAAAATGAATAGGCCCGGTAACAGCGTCGCCAAAGTCGCACCGTCCATGGTGGTCAGACTGGCGGTATTAAAAGCCACCTGGGTAATCAAGGCGGTTTTGAACACATTGTCATTAAAAGCACCTAGCCCCTGCGTCCAAAAAAACGGGCCAAACCGATGCTCACGAAGGAGTTGGAAAGGTGTACTCATGCGGATGCTTCCGCCATTTGTTTCAGCGTGACATAGTCGGTTTTGCCCGTGCCCAGCACCGGAATCTGCTCAACCACAACCAATTTGCGCGCGATGGCAATTTCGGGTGCGCCCTGACTTTTGGCCACAATCTGTAAGTCTTCGCGCTTGAGTTTGGCATCGGTGGTAAACAGCACGATGCTTTCACCGCGGCTGGCGTCGGCCACGGTGGTCGCCGCATGTTGATGGTCGGGGGCCGCCGTATTGGCAATTTTTTCCACCACTTCCAGCGACACCATTTCACCCGCGACCTTGGCAAACCGTTTCACACGGCCCTTAATGTGGATAAACCCATCTGCATCCACCTCTACCACGTCGCCAGTTTCATACCAGCCATCCTGCGGCGAGACCAGCACACCGGGATTGTCATACAGGTAATAGCCCTGCATGATGTTGTCACCTTTGACATACAACAGGCCGCCTTTCTCAATGCCTGGGACAGGCGCCAGACGATGACTGATTCCCGGAAAAAACTGCCCGACCGACCCATGGCGGTTAGCCATAGGGGTATTGGCCGCCAACACCGGGGCACACTCGGTCGTCCCGTAGCCTTCAAGGATGCGGATGCCAAATTTTTCATGGTAGACCTTACGCACCTCTTCATTCAGCTTTTCGGCACCTGCAAACACCACACGCAATTTGTAAAAGTCGTAAGGATGCGCATATTTGGCATAGTTGCCCAAAAAGGTACTGGTAGAAAAAAAGATGGTGCAGCCTTTGTCGTAAATGACCTCTGGGATCAATTTGTATTGCAACGGCGAAGGAAACAGCAACAACGGCACCCCATTCAAAAACGGCAACAAGGCACCGGTAAAACCAAAGGCATGGAAGAGTGGCAAGGCCATCATGAATTTATCTGCCGGATTAAAATCCAGCATGGCCATGATCTGGTGAATATTCGACAGGATACTCTTATGGCTGTGTACCACGCCCTTAGGCTTGCCTTCGGAGCCTGAGGTGAACAAGACCACGGCAGTATCTTCTGCTGTTGCCGGCTCCATGGCCGCACGTGGATAATGCAGCGCATAGCCCATCAGCCAGGCACGGTCCAGCATGCCAAACTGACTGCGCAGGTCTTCGAGGTAGACAATGTTCAGATCCCTCATCTGCGCCACCACCTCTTCCAACTTGGCCGCCTCGATGAACTTACGTGAACTCACTACCGTGCGCACTTTGGCTGCAGTACAGGCATTGCGCATACCCTCGGCGCCCGCGGTGTAATTGAGCATGGCCGGCACTCGGCGAAAAGCACTCATGCCGAGCACCAGGGCCAGCGTGTTCGTGATATTAGGCATCAACACGCCCACCACTTCATTGGGTTGCGTCACCTTGCTGGCGATGCGGCCCAAAGCCAGGCTGCGTTTAAGCACCTCTTGATAGGTGTCTTCCACCTGGTTCATGTCTTCGATAATGCGTGTGCTGGCGCCATATTTATCCATGGTGTCCAAAAACGCCTCAAACAGGGTTTTGGTTTGCTGCGTCTTGTACAGCATGTGCTGCATGATGCTGCGCATGGCCTCGCCGGCAATACGACGGCGCTGCTTCGCAGTAAGTGGCGCATGGTGTCCATGTTCCTCGATATGGATGCCGGTGGCAGGCAAGATTTTGAGGGTCACTCGCGGCAACAGTTTGCGCGGATGCACCTCGGACAACCTGCCAAAATAGGACTGCGCAGCGCCCTCCACCCGTACCGGCAAAATGCGAACACCGGTTTTGGCCGCAACAAAGCCGGGGCCGTCGTAGACTTTCATCAGCGCCCCGGTCAGCGTGATGCGTCCCTCAGGGAAAATGACCACGTTTTCACCGGCATTCAAACGTTGAATGACTTTTTTCATGGCCAACGGGCTGGCGGGGTCTACCGCCAAATGCGGTGTCAGTTTCAGCCACCAGCGGAAAAAAACGTTTTTGAGCACGCCGGTATGTACGACAAAGGTCGCGCGCTTGGGCAAAAACAAGCCTAGTAATAAGCCATCCAGAAACGACTCATGGTTGGCAATAATCAGCAGCTTGTCTTCCTGCGGCACATGTTCCAGCCCGGTCACCTGCACCCGGAATAATAATCGGCATAACCCCCGTAGTACCTTTACCAGCATGTTGCGCTCCCTGTTGATTTATTGTTATCAGATATCATTTGTTATGTAGTTAAGCACATTGTGCAGTGCCTGTTGCATAAAAGCTTTGTTGACCCAAAAGTACACTTCGCGGCCTATTTTCTCGCTTTGCAGCGCCCCACCGCGTTCAAGCACTTTCAGGTGGTGCGTGACGGCCGTGCGACTGAGTTGCGAGCCCTCCACAATCTGCAGGATGGTCAGCCGCTCGTGCTGCTCAAATGACAGCAAGATACGCTGGCGATGCGCATCGCCCAAGGCTACAAACAGCTCGGAGATGTCTGACCAGGGCTCTGGAATGTTGACGAGTGTTTTCATATAACCAAATAATTAGTTATTTAGTTTGTTTTGTCAACCCCTTCCCGATAAAAAGGCATGCCATCCCGCGGACTAGTCTGCACTTCATCAAAGCATCATGCTGCCATCAAAAGGGCGCACTACACTGTGGCAAATTCAATGGAGCGATCACATGTTAAGAGCTGCGATTCTGGGCTGTGTACTGGCGGGCCTGCCATGGATGAGCCACGCGTCTGCCCAGATCAGTCTAGCGAGTAGCGACTGCACAGGGCCATGGTCTTTGACCACCGGCCCGGTGGTTTCTCTGGCATGCACAGGCAATCTGACGCTGGATGGCGGATGGATAGAGGCTGAAGAACAGATCTCGCTGTACGCCAGTGGCGACTTGACTCTGGACCACCTGCGACTGCACGCGCCATACATCACATTATCAAGCCTGAACGGCACCATGAGCCTGGGGAGCGAGGTGACATTCACCACCCCCGTACCCAGCGTCACACCTGCCCCGCCCCCTCCTGGGCTCAACTTTCCCCAACCACCAGACAGACCACCGATCAATTTGAACCCGTTGCCACTGCCTTTGCAGCCAGGCGGCAATCTCAACCTTAGTGGTGATGGCGGCGGGGCCTCTGTGGTGCCCGAAGCCAATACTGGCCTTCTATGGCTCTCGGGGCTACTATGGCTGGCGTGCAGGCGCACCTCTGCCCGATCCAGCCAGCCGGAGCTACGCCAGTCTTGATTAGAATCAGCGTTAAATCACGCAGGGTGAGGTCACGCAGGTGCAACCTGCGGAATAGAGTCGGCTAGAGATGTGTCTGCAGCAGGGCCAGCATAGCCGCGTCGCCAGGCAGGTCTGCACTCCATGCGGTCAGGCCGCTGGCGATGGCCTGTTCGGCGATACGGGCGTGGTTTACAAAGAGCGGCACCTGTTTCAGCCAGTCGGCATCTCCCGCCAGCGCCAGTAAAAAACGCAGCGCTTCCGTACTGGTGATGACGATGGCGTCCAGTTGCCCGGCCATACGTGCCTCAGCCAGTGGCTGGGCACTGGCCTGCGGGTTCACGCGGCGATAGCATTCACCAAACACCACCGTTGCCCCACGCTGTCTCAGGGTGTCTGCCAACACCTCACGGCCACCCACACCTCGCACAATCAGCACGCGCAGGCCCTGCATCTGCTGCAAGACAGGCAATGCCAGTAAAGACTCACTGTCAAAACGCTCGGCGGGTGTTAAGACCTCAGGCACCCCAAAATCTTTCAGACAGGCCGCCGTGGTCGGGCCGATGGCTGCAAACTTCAATCCAGCAGGCAGGCCGGCTTGTACCAGCCAAGGCATGCCATGTTGCACCGCATTGCTGCTGATAAACATGACCCAATCAAATTGATCCAACGGGGTGATCGCCGCTTGAAACGCGGTCAGGTCAGGCAGGCCTTCTATGTCCAGCAAGGGGAATGACAACACCTGGCCACCGGCGGCATGGATGGCCGCCGTCAGTTTGGTCGCTTGCTCAGGCGGCCGTGTGACGGCGATATGTCGCCCGCTCAGGGTCACTTGACGCCGTCCAGCGTCGCCAGAATCTTGTCTGCGCCGCGCGCCACCAATTGCAAGGCCAGCTGCTGACCCAGTTTTTCGGCGTCGCTAGCATCACCACTCACGCTTTCTTTGAGCATCTGTTCGCCGTTAACGCTGGCCACAAAGCCTTGCATGGTGATGGTATCGCCCTGCTTAGTCGCATAAGCGCCCAGAGGCACCGTACAGCTGCCGGCGAGGGCGCGGCTGAAGCCACGTTCGGCCAACACACACTGTTCGGTATCGATATGGTTGAGCGGTGCCAGCACGGCATGCAAATCGCTGCGCGCGGCATTGATTTCAATGCCGAGAGCACCCTGGCCCACCGCCGGGATGCTGTCCTGTGCCGAAATGAACTGACGGATACGGTGGCCCAGCTCCAGCCTGATCAAGCCGGCCGCGGCCAAGATAATGGCGGCATATTGCCCCTCATCCAGCTTGCGCAAACGCGTTTGCAAGTTACCGCGCAAGGACTCGATCTTGAGCGTGGGGAAGCGCGCCTGCAACTGACTTTGTCTGCGCAGACTCGATGTGCCGACCACACTGCCCGCGGGCAATGCCTCAAGGCTGTCGTAGTCATTCGAGACAAAAGCATCACGAGGGTCTTCGCGCTCACCCGTAGCCACAAGCGTGAACCCTTCGGGCAAATGCATGGGCACATCTTTCATGCTATGCACGGCCAGATCCGCACGGCCATCAGCCAATGCATTTTCCAGCTCTTTAACAAACAGACCCTTACCGCCAATACGTGACAACGGAGAATCCAGAATCTGATCGCCGGTGGTGGTCATGCCTAAAATGCTGACCTCACACTGTGGATACAGCGCCTGTAATCTGGCTTGAATATGCTTGGCCTGCCACATGGCCAGTGCGCTCTCGCGTGACGCAATAACCAGCTTGGCTGGCGGATTGAATGTACTCACAACGGTCCTACCTATTGATGGATTTAGATGGTTATTTTAACACGGCCTGCTGATTGTTCCCTGCCATAGACAGATGAACCTTTTGCGCCGCCAGCGAGTCGGATTCTGTGTTGCTGGCCCACGGTCAGCCATGCGAGGTGGCTATAAAGTCGCTGTTCAACGATTAAGCGGAGGACTTCACATGCAATATCAAATCGACATTTTTCTGTCTTCTCTCAATGAATTCTGGCTCGAACTGGTGCACTTTGTGCCTAAACTACTCGCGGCCATGGTAATCCTGTTTTTTGGCTGGCTGGTCGCCAAAGCGGTCAGGCTGGGGGTCAAGCGCATTCTAGAGCTGACCCATTTCGATACCTTTGCGCAAAAATCCGGCATTGAAGCTTTTATGCGCAGCGCCAATTACAAAGTCACCCTAAGCGGCATCATCAGCCAAGTCGTCTACTGGCTGGTGATTCTGCTGTTTGTAATTACGGGCGCCAACTCACTGGGGCTCAACGAGGTCGCGGCCCTGCTCAAAGAGCTGGCCAGTTACTTGCCGCATATCATCGTGGCCATTCTGGTGGTGATTTTTGGAACCCTGTTTGCGCGCTTTATCAATCGACTGGTATTTGCTTGGCTACACAGCATCAAATTCGAACAAGCACTGGTTATCAGCACCTCGGCAGAATATTGCATACAGATTCTTGCCATTTTTATTGCGCTGGAACAACTGGGCATAGGCATGCAACTGATCCACGCACTGTTCGTGATCGTCTTTGGCGCCGTATTTTTGGCGCTGGCCATCGCTTTTGGCCTGGGGGGTAGAGAGTGGGCCGCCCGCGTGATCGATCAGGCCCAACAGAAGAAAAAGTGAACAAACCGCCTCAGGCGGCCTTGATCAAGTGCTGGTGACGCCGGCTGACCACCAGCGTCTCTGGAATCCCGCGCAGCCTAACCACCCAAGCAGATTCAGAAGCATCCTCACCCTCGGTGATGCGAAGCTTCTCGAATCCGGCGATGGCCTCGCGGGCCACCAGCGCATTGCGATGAATACGCACAAAGCTGGCAGCATGGGATTGCTCCAGCTGATTCAGCGAGGCCTCGAGCAAATAACTGTGATCACGAGTACGCACAGTCACATATTTAAGCTCCGCCCTAAAGTAAAGCACCTCTGAGAGCGGCACCAACACAATTTTACCACGCTCATGAATACTCAAATGGGCTGGGGTTTCCTGTAAAGGCTGCAAGGCTTGCGCCTGCTCGGCCTGCAAAGGCTTGGCTTTGGCCAGCGCGGTCGCCAATCGCTCACTCCGAATCGGCTTCAACAGGTAATCAATCGCGTTTAACTCAAACGCTTGCACAGCATAGTGGTCATAAGCGGTGGTAAAAATAAGCGCCGGCGGCTGGGCAAGTGCTCGCAGATGCTGTGCCAGTGCGATACCATCCATCACCGGCATGCGGATATCTACCAAGGCAATATCCACGGACTGTTGCTGCAACAGCGTGATCGCTTCCTGGCCATTGGCCGCTTCAGCCACCACCGCATAGCCCTCAAGATCGCCCACCAGATCACGTAAACGCTGCCTGGCCAGCGGCTCGTCATCGACAACCAGCACGCGTTGTTTAGCCATGGATCACCTCCGACAACGGACGGGTGGGGATGACGATTTCAACGATGTAGCGTTGATCAGCTTCATACTGGCGCAACTGCGCCTCCAGATCGTAATGCAGCCGTAAGCGCTCGCGGATGTTTTTGAGCGCCATTTTGTTGCCACCAGATTTGTCTGTGCGGGGTGGCAATGGATTACTGATACGCAACAACAGGATTTTGCCGGTGGCATTGACCTCAATATGCACCACGCCACCCTGCGACTGCGGCTCGATGCCGTGATACACGGCATTTTCCAGCAAGGGTTGTAAAATCAGGGGCGGAATCAGCAAATCCTGCGGCAGTTCAGACAAGTGCCACTCACACTGTAGCCGCTCATCTAGCCGCAGTTTCTCGATGTTGAGATATTGCCGGCACAGCGCGATTTCTTGCGACAAAGGCACCAGATCACTGTTATCAGCCATCAGTACGCGGAACAACTCAGCCATGTCCTCCAGTGCGGTTTCAGCACGTTGCGGTTGGCTGCGTATCAGCGATAAGGCGGCATTGAGGCTGTTAAACAGAAAATGGGGGCGTATCCTTGCCTGCAAGGCCTGCAGGCGGGCTTCGGCTATGGCCGGAGAATAGGCACGTTGTTGCAGGTCCAGATAATAAAGACAGACCAGCACATCGCCCAAACAAAGCAACATGCTTTGCCAGACCTGGGCGGCGGTCAAAGGCGTGATCCAGCCATGGTATCCATACACGGCCAGTGCAGTGACCGCCATCGCTACGCTAAAAATAGCCACACGTGCCAGCCAGTAAGGCCAGCGGTTCAATAGAGGATAAGCCAGCGTCAGTGCGCCCATGACCAGCAGCAATGGCGGTAGCCACTGGCTGCCGATGCGGGCCAGGGCTTCTAACCAAGCTGAGGCACTCCATCCGGACTGGCCGTCGTAAAGGGTCAGCAAGGCCAACAGACACAGGTGCAGCAACAATACACGTAAGTGTATGCCCAGATTGCGAAAATTGGGGATGCGGCTACTTTTACGCACGGCGTGATGTTCGTTTATAATGTCGTGCCAGCATCATAAGTATTAAGTGCCACTGGCGCAAGCCGCGACCAGGGTGCCCTTTTTGGCAGAAAGATTTTTTGCTTTGACAACTTCGCAACCCAATACACACTCATCACTCCACCAAAAAGACCAGGCATGGTCTGGTCGTTTTAACGAGCCAGTCGCCGAACTGGTCAAACGTTATACCGCTTCTGTTGATTTTGATAAACGCCTAGCGAGATTTGATATTGAAGGCTCCATCGCGCATGCCAGCATGCTCGGCGAACAAGGCATCATTTCAATGCAGGACGTCGCAGAGATCAAACGAGGTCTGGGTGAGATTCTGGCCGAAATTGAAGCCGGTCAGTTTGAGTGGTTGCTGGATCTGGAAGACGTACACCTCAATATTGAAAAACGCCTGACTGAAAAAATTGGCGATGCAGGCAAGCGTCTGCATACCGGACGCTCTCGTAACGACCAAGTGGCCACGGATGTGCGCCTGTGGTTGCGCAGCGTGGTGGATGATGCCATCAGCGGCATACGTAGCCTGCAAACCTCGTTGCTGGACCTGGCGGAACAGCATGCAGCCACCATCATGCCTGGTTTTACCCATTTGCAAGTTGCACAGCCCGTGACTTTTGGCCATCACCTCATGGCTTATTTTGAAATGCTCAACCGCGATGCCGAGCGTTTTGCCGATGCCCGCAAACGTATCAACCGGCTGCCACTCGGCGCGGCGGCACTGGCTGGCACCAGCTATCCGATCAAACGTGAGCGTGTGGCTGAACTGCTCGGCTTTGATAGCGTCTGCCAAAACTCGCTGGATGCCGTCTCCGACCGCGACTTTGCCATTGAGTTTAATGCCGCCGCCTCACTGCTGATGATGCACCTGTCACGCTTCTCCGAAGAGCTGATTTTGTGGATGAGCCCGCGGTTTGGCTTTATTGATATCGCCGACCGTTTCTGCACCGGCTCCTCTATCATGCCGCAAAAGAAGAATCCCGATGTGCCAGAACTGGTCAGAGGTAAAACCGGCCGCGTGTATGGCCACCTCATCGGCCTGCTCACTCTGATGAAAGGCCAACCCCTGGCCTACAACAAAGACAACCAGGAAGACAAAGAGCCTTTATTTGACGTGGCCGACACCCTGTTGGTGACCTTACAGATTTACGCAGACATGCTGCGCGGCATCACCGTCAAGGCGGACAACATGCGCCAAGCAGCTTTGGAAGGCTTTGCCACCGCCACCGATCTGGCCGATTACCTGGTAAAAAAAGGCATGCCCTTCCGTGATGCGCACGAAGTCGTGGCGCATGCCGTTAAAGCCGGCGTCACACAAGGGCGTGACCTGGCCGAATTCAGCTTGGCTGAATTGCAGGCTTTTAGCGCGATGATTACTGAGGATGTGTTTGCAGTACTCACACTGGAAGGCTCCGTCGCCAGCCGCAATCACACTGGCGGCACCGCCCCCGAACAAGTGCGACGCGCCATCGCACACGCCAGACAACAGTTAGGCCGCTGATGACCCGCCCCCATCATCAACCGAGTAAGCGTCATCTCTACCCGGTGCTGGTGATGGGCCTGCTGTTGGCAGCTTGCCTGCTCACCGGGCTGCCCCGCCCTGCGCATGCCGCACTTGGCATCGCTGATCCCAAGCACGAACAGGCCATGCTGTGGCCGTTGTTGCCCGGAGAAAGCGTGAATACGCTGGCCAACACACTCTACCCACAAAGCCCGGTGCTACAACAGCGCTTTGTGCAACAATCTATCGCCTTAAGCCGCAGCCGCGGCATTATGCTGCGTCCAGATGAGCGCCGTGACACGGCACAACTCATCGCCGTACCCAACGCACAAGCCCTGCATACCCTCACTCACCGCATTAAAAAAGCGGATGAAGTCGATACTGAGTCGTTTGTCACCCCCGGCCTAGTGATGAGCGTGCAGCTCACACAAAAAGACCCACACACAGCCTCCCGCTGGCACCTGCCTACACTCAATTTGCCTGAACTACAGCTTCCTACACTACAGTTGCCAACACTACGGCTGCCCAAACAACTCTCGTTCACAGAATATTCTTTTTCTGTAGGGCATTTAACGCGACGCATCACGGCCTTAAAAACCCATTTCTCGGACACCTATACGGCGAATGCTCAGGCCATTGCACGTACACCCGTCAACAAGCTTTATCAGACCCCGCAGCTAGCCCTCATAGTGGCAAGTGCGATTTTGTTGCTGGTGTTGAGTGTGATTTGGGGTGTTTTGGAAGAGCGAAAACCCAAGCAATAAGTGTGTTGGTTTAAAGGCTATTTGAAATCACCTTTTCGCCTCTAAGCAAGTCAGTTTCTGATGCTTGCCCTTAAGACAAGATGACCCTCACAAAACTCACACCGTTGAAGTTTGGACGGTTTAATACTCAAATTCTTTTTACTCACTTAATGAACGGTGGCGTTCACATGGTGTTAAGGGCCCCATCTGCCGCACCGAGCAACGCAGGCTTGGCGGGAGTTTTCGGCCATCGGCTGTCCGAATCCCGCAGACGCGCACGGTTTTTTGTGCGTGGCCAGGTTGAGTTTCGATGGCCGCCCGGTAAGCCGAGTAGCGTAAGGCAGCTTCCCGATGGTTGGAAATTGTCTAGGATTTAAGCTCCCTTTAATTTCGCCTTTCGGCGAGTGACTTTCTGTTGCTTGCCCCACAGAAAGTAACCAAAGAAGAAGGCACCCAGCCATCACGGCCTTCGGCTTCCTTGCGTTGCTCGACAAAATAAGCGGTCACGAAACTCAACCTAGCAGCTCACACAAAACGTGAGCTGCTGCGGGATTCGGACAGTCGCTCCCTCTCCTCTTATTTTGTCTCCGCTACTCAGCGTGATGGGATGGGATGACTCTCGCCAAACTCACATTCCATCAATGTGGACGATTCAAAAACCAAACTCTTTTCATTCATTTAAAAGGACGATTGCAGTCGCATGGTGTGATGGGCCCCATCTGCCGCGCCGAGTAGCACAGGCAAAGTGAGGGCTTTCGGCCATCGGCTGTTCGAGCTCCGCAACAAGCCACGTGGTGTGTGGCTTGTCAGGGCGAGTTTCGATGGCCGCGCACTTTGACGAGCAACGGAGGAAATAAGCGGAAGTTGGGGTGCACTTTCTTTTGGTGACTTGTTCTTTGTGCAAGCAAAGAAAAGTCACTCGCCGACAAGGCGAAACAAGCGCCCCCAGTAAGCCGAGTAGCGCAAAGAAGAAGCGGCTAAGTGGTTAGTGGCATCTATAGGCCCTATGTTAACAAGATCATTTATCGCTTAATGCAGCTTCCCGATGGTTGGAAATTGCCCAGGATTTAAGCTACCGTTAATTTCGCCTCCGGCGAGTGACTTTCTGTTGCTTGCCCCACAGAAAGTAACCAAAGAAGAGGGCACCCAGCCATCAGGGCCTTCGGCTTCCTTGCGTTGCTCAATGAAGTCGGCTGCCATCAAAACTCGCCCTAGCGGCTTGCATAAAACGCAAGCCACCGCGGAACTCAAACAGTTGATGGCAGAAAACCCCCACTTCATCTCCGCTACTCAGCGTGATGGGATGGGATGACTCTCGCCAAAGTCACAGTGCAGAAGTTCGAACGATTGAAAACAGACGCTAGTTTATTGAATGCTCAAACAGTGGCAGTCGCATGGTGTTAAGGGCCCCATCTGCCGCGCCGAGCAACGCAGGCTTGGCGGGAGCCTTCGGCCATCGGCTGTCCGAATCCCGCAGACGCGCACGGCTGTTTGTGCGCGGCCAGGTTGAGTTTCGATGGCCGCCCGCTAAGCCGAGTAGCGCAAGGGAAAAGCGGAAGTTGGGGTGTCCTGTTCTTTGCCTTCTTTCTTATGGACAAGCATAAGAAAGAATGGTCGCCAGGAAGGCGAAACAAGCTCTGCAATATCCCCCCTCGCCTAAATAGCAAACGAAAAAAGAAACACCTACTCAGGCAAAAACATCCCCAACAGCTCATTCAAAAACCGCTGCCCCTGCAGTGTCGGTGCAATCATGCCCCCCACTGGCTGCAACAATCCCTTGTGTTGCGCAGCCTGCAACTGCTCTTGAATCGCGCGCAATGGTAATCCGGTGCGTTGCTGAAACAAGCCCGTTTCCACACCCTCCACCAATCGCAAAGCGTTCATCATGAACTCAAACCCCAGATCTTCGCGGCCAATCTGCCACTCACTATCCACCGCCTGCCCTTGTGGCGCGGCCTCAAGATAACGCTTGGGATGCTTATGCCGACTCTGGCGAATGATTTTGTCGTGAAAACTCAACTTGGAATGAGCACCGGCACCAATGCCGAGGTAATCGCCAAACGTCCAGTAATTCAGGTTATGCACGCACTGCTGGCCAGGCTGCGCAAACGCCGACGTTTCGTAGTGTTGGTAGCCATGACTGTCGAGGACTTTCTCGATTTCTTCTTGCATGATGGCGCTGGTATCGTCATCCGGCAAACTGGGCGGCGTGCGGTGAAACGGGGTATTGGGTTCCAGGGTTAAGTGATAAAACGACAGATGGGCTGGCTTGAGCTGGCACGCGGTTTCAGCATCGTTTAAGGCATGCTCTAAGGTTTGTTCGGGCAAGGCATACATCACGTCCAGATTGACTTTATCAAACGTGTTCAAGGCCAGCTCTGCGGCGGCCAATGCTTGGTCACGGTCATGAATGCGGCCCAGGGCTTTAAGGTAGTTTGGCTGAAAGCTCTGTATGCCCAGCGAGACACGGTTCACCCCGGCATCGCGATACCCTTTGAAGTGGGCAATGTCCACCGTGCCCGGGTTGGCTTCTAGCGTCACCTCGGCGCCATACTCCAGCGGCGTCAGCATGCGCACATGGCTTAATATTTTATCAATCGCTTCGGCTGAAAACAGGCTGGGGGTGCCGCCGCCAAAGAAAATGCTGCGAATCTTGCGCCCCCACACCAATGGCGTGGCTTGCTCCAAATCGGCGATCAGCGCATCTACATAGGCCGCCTCTGGGATTTCTTGCCGTGATTCATGCGAGTTAAAGTCGCAATAGGGGCATTTGCGCACACACCAAGGAATATGGATATACAGTGAGAGTGGCGGCGGATTGGTCAGGCCACTCAAGGTGATATCACCTTGCAAAGGCGCATCTTTAAGGCTGTTAGCGGGATAAATCGGGATCATGCGGACATTTTAACCCGGAACCCTGCACTTGCAGTGCAAGGGCATACGGCCTGGAATTAAGCCATGTCCTCCAGCACCTCCAGAAAGGCATCGCCATATTTTTGCAGCTTGGCCTGTCCAATGCCGCTAATCTGCCCCATTTCATCCAAGGTCTGCGGTTTACGATTGTGGATTTCCAGCAGCGTACTATCGTGAAAAATGACATACGGCGGCACGCCCTGCTCTTTGGCCAGTTCAAGCCGCTTGCCTTTCAGCGCCTGCCAGAGCGGGTCATCGTTGGCGCCGGCAAAAGCTTCTTTGGCGCGTGCGCTACGTTCGGCTTTGCTCATGCGTTTTTCGGGTTCGGCATCGTGACGTAGCCAGACTTCTTGCTCGCCTTTTAATACTGGCCGGGCTGCTTCAGTGAGCTTTAAGCCACCGTAGGCGGCCATGTCTGCCTCAAGCAACCCAGCCGCGATGAGTTGGCGATAGACGCCGCTCCATTGCGCTTGGTTGAGCGCTTTGCCTATGCCAAACGTACTGACCTGATCGTGCCCAAACCGCGCGACTTGTGGTGTCAGTTTGCCAGTGAGCACATCAATTAAATGGCCCACACCAAAGCGTTGTCCGGTGCGATAGGCACACGAAAGCGCCATTTGCGCGACCTGTGTCGCCTGCCAGGTTTCCACCGGGTGCAAACAGTTATCGCACTGACCACAGGCCCCGGGATGGCTCTCACCAAAATAGCGCAAAATGGTTTGATGGCGGCAAGCCGTGGATTCGCAGTACCCCAGCAGGGCATCGAGCTTGAGACGTTCTAGCCGTTTGCGCTCTTCAGAAGCTTCGCCACTGTCGAGCATTTGGCGCATGGAAACGACATCGCCCATGCCATACACCATCCAGGCATTGGCTTGCTGGCCATCACGGCCGGCCCGGCCTGTTTCCTGATAATAGCCTTCCATGCTTTTAGGCAGATCCAAATGCGCGACAAAACGCACATTCGGTTTATCTATGCCCATCCCAAACGCAATGGTCGCCACCATCACGATCCCTTCCTCACGCAAAAAGCGGCGCTGATGGTGCTCACGTAGCTGGGCTGGCAATCCAGCATGGTAGGGCAAGGCTGACCAGCCTTTTTCAACCAGCCAGGCCGCCGTGTCTTCGACTTTTTTGCGCGAGAGACAGTAGATGATACCGGCATCCTCAGCGTGCTCACGCTCCAAAAAAGTGAGCAATTGCTGTCTGGCATTGTGTTTGATGCCCACGTGGTAACGGATATTGGGCCGATCGAAACTGGAGACAAACTGTGCTGCGTTTTCAAGGTGCAGTTGACTGACGATTTCTGCCCGCGTAGGCGCATCAGCGGTGGCGGTGAGTGCAATCCGTGGCACTTGTGGAAAGCGCTCATGCAGCACCGTCAGCTGCCGGTATTCTGGCCGAAAATCGTGCCCCCACTGCGAGACACAATGGGCTTCATCAATGGCGAACAGCGCCAGCCCGACATGCTGATGCACGGTATCGAGCAGGTTTAAAAAGCTGCCCAACATCAAACGCTCGGGGGCCACGTAGAGTAATTTAATGTCGCCGGCCATCACAAGGCGGGTGATGCGGCTGTTTTCTTCTGCGCTTAAACTGGAGTTGAGAAAAGCGGCACTCACACCTACTTGTTGCAAGGCCTCGACCTGGTCTTGCATCAGAGCAATCAGCGGAGAGACGACGATGGCCAGGCCTTCGCGCGCCAGTGCCGGAATCTGGTAGCACAGAGATTTGCTACACCGGTGGGCATAAGCACCAGCGCATCGTGCCCCGCAATCACATGCTCAACAATGGCTTGCTGCTGATGACGAAACTGCGTGTACCCGAAAACGGTGTGAAGAATGTGTTGTGGTGAGGCGATGGCCATGGCGGTAGCCCGGCAGGCCTAGATTTTATGATAAGGGTTGATCAGGGTATCCACCAGGTCGTGCAAGGCCTTGCGCATCTGCGCTTCGCTCACTTCCATCAGCAGCCCATCTTCTAGCGCGTCCTGCGCGATCTGCTTGAGTTCTTCAAAATTTTCGGCCATGACTTTGACTTTTTCGGTGCAGGACACCACCGAACCGTCATCGCGTACCCATTTTGGCCATTCAT
>CAYTIV010000002.1:0-46213 GCA_964437895.1 uncultured Methylotenera sp. | reverse complement strand
ATACCTGGAAAAACACGCCAAGTCAGGTGAAGAATCAAATGACGAAGGCTTCCCCAAAGGCGCCCAGCTTTGTAAAAAGTGTAATACCAAAGCAAGTATTCTGATGGATGGATGTATGACTTGCTTGAACTGCGGTGATAGTAAGTGCGGCTAGGTGTTCCTTTGTTTATTCATACTGATAATTAAAAATTAAAAAGACAATGACTAACAATTATAGAGCTACAGAGGTATTTACTCCAACAACCCCAGCAAGAGTTGCATTTGTTGACAGAGACTCAATTAACAATAAATTGGTTAATGCGCTTCAAATGCCAGGAAAACAAATAGTAGTTTATGGGCATTCAGGATCTGGTAAAACCACATTGTTAGTTAACAAGCTTAATCAACTTTACGAATGGCATATCACTACTCGATGTATGAAAGGGCTGAAGTTTGATCAATTAATTTTAGACGCTTTTGATCAGCTTTCACCTTATTACGATGCCGAGAAAAACTCTAAAACCACAGTAACCGCTTCAGCTGAGTTAGCTACAAGCTATAGCTTAATTAACTCAAAGATCACGGGGATGAACTCAAGTGAAACTTCAAAGAAGGAGTTGAGAATAATCCCACCTCAACTCACCCCCCAAGCGTTAGGTAAATTTCTTGGTCAAGCTAAGTGCTGCTGGATTCTTGAAGACTTTCATAAAATCGATGAGTCAGAAAAGACGAAACTTTCTCAATTGATGAAGGTTTTCATGGACATGGCAGATGATTATCCAGATTTAAAAATAATTGCGCTTGGGGCTGTAAACACAGCGAGGCAGGTAATCGATTACGACAGGGAAATGACTAATCGAGTCGCAGAGGTGCATGTCGAGCTTATGACTACGGTTGAGATTGAAAGCATAATGAAAAAAGGGGAGGAAGCCTTAAACATTTCATTCAGTGATGAAGTTATTAGGCATGTAGTTAACTCTTGTAATGGATTGGCTTCTGTGTGCCATCATTTATGTTTAAATATGTGTAATGTTTTAGGTATCACAAGCACATGTATTTCTAAGCGACATATTACAAAAGCAGACTATGAAGAAGCTTTGAAAATGTTTGCTGAGGAGTCGTCTGATAGCATCCGCAGGGCCTTTGATCTTGCAGTAAAACAACGCAGAAAAACCAAGTATGAAAACGCTCTTTTGGTTATTAAATCAATGATTAAATTTCCAGAAAGAGGAGCTAGTAGAACTGGATTGTTAAAAAAGATAAGGGAGTCTCAGTCGAGTAGTTATCCGGAATCTAATTTAAAAAATATTTTGCCCAAGCTTTTAACAGATGAATACGGTGCTTTGTTGAAATATGACCAGATATCAGGCCTTTATTCATTTGCTGATCCTGTTTATAGAGTTTTTGCCATAGCTAACTATCAGAGTGAGACTGAAGATAGTTCTACCTCAATAGCTATTGACACAAGCGATAACCTTTATCAACTATTTAAGCTATTTACAAAAACCAATTCTAGAAACTTTCAAGTTCGTATAATTGAGACGAAGGGGCAGTGAAAGTTAAGTGCTAGTTAGGAGTCTAGTTGGTTTTGGAAGTCTTAATTATCTTTCATTTTAGTGTCCAGCATCATCTTCATGGCCGCTTTCACCATGACTTGTTGCATCACTCGGCCTTTTTCTTGAATCCTCTGTAAGACTCCACACGCAATTGCCTCGTGATGGTTTTGATTTCTAGCCGCTGTTTGCCTTTTTGATACTGAAAGGTGCAACCGTCAATTTCCATTGAAATACAATCCATGACCTCTGTCATGCCAGTTTCATAAAGCTCTTGCGCGTATAAGCTTGAGCGGTCAATCTTGGGGTTGGGCATAGGCGCCCAACCGTTAGCAATCAGTGTTTGTTTCACCTCGCTGTATGGTTGCCCTTGGGTAATAAAGCTTAAGTCGTTTGCTGCATTTGCAAGGCTGATTGCCATGAGTGTGATGGCTATCAACATGTTTGCGAGTATGGGTTTATTCATGGTGGTTTGCTTGCCCAATATCAAAAAATGAATACGTTTGAATCGATGCGCTGTTAGGCAAACATTGCCACAAACTGTTCAATCTCCTGCGCAATGGCATCGTGTGCAGTGAGGCCTGTGATCCAGCGTTGCGGGATGGCGCTCATCCCTAACGATGCTCCCAAAATCGCACCCAGTACCGCGCCGCGGTGGCAGTTGTCACCGCCTACGTTGGTGTTGGCGATGAGTGCGTTTTCAAAGTCGTCGTGGTGGCGGGTAGCGAGGTAAAGCACCGATGGAAACGATTGGTCGATATAGCAGGCCGGGCTTAATAAGCCACCGATGATATCGAGGTCAGATTTTTGATTGGCGCGCACTTGCTCAACGACCTTGGCGGCGGGGAAGCCTAATTGGTTGGCGGCGGCAATGGCGAGTTGTTCGTTATCGGGCTCTGGGGTATTAAAAATTTCAAACAACAGTTGGCTCAATGCCAGCGTATGGCGTGCTAACTCTGAGGAGTGGTGCGTGAGGTTTTGTTGGGTGAGTGCGGCTTGATTGCAGGCGGCCAAGTCGTTGGTTTTGAGATGGGCCATCACCACCATGGGAATATTCACCAAGCCACCGATGGAAGCGGTATCGTGGCCTTCATCACCCGCACACTTTTCTGGCGCGACGCCTTTGGCGTAGCTGGCAAAAAAATCACGGTGGTACGATTCAGCATAAGTGTCGTTGTGCTGATCGGGCTCGGTCATAAAGCGAATATAGGCTTGTAAAAAGTCTGCTGGGTCGTGGCGGCCTTGGGCAGTCAGCGAGCGTAACAACACTCGCGCGCATAACAGGTTGAGCGTGTTATCGCCGGCTTGCATGCCTTGATGATAGTGGCCGTTGGGTAACCCCCAAAACTGTTTTTTGCCTTTTAAAATGACGCTGCCAACGATGTCGCCCGCTTGTGTGCCACGGCCTGCTTTGCCGGTGCTGGCCAAGGGCATAATGGAGCTAGGGTGCTTGGCTTTGGGGGCTTGATAGTCGCGAATTTGGCCAAAGTCTTGCCACAGCGCTGCGATGTTGTAATACCAATGCACGGGCATGGCCAGCGCATCGCCAATAAACATGCCCCAAAGGGCGGCGCGCATACGCTCTGCGCGAGAGAGTGATGTGGTGGGCATGGCGTGATCCTCGCTTAGCAGCCTTGCAGTTGCTGACTTTTACACTGCGCTGCCATTTGCGTGGCAGCTGTCTTCTGCTCATCCGTCATTTGCGCTAAGAGATAACTGAGCACTTTTGTGTGGCGATTAATAAAGCGTTTATCTTCGTTTTGCGTGGCCAGCATCAACCACATGGCGGCTTTCACCGAGTCTTGCTGAACCCCGGCGCCTTGCTGGTAGAGTTGGGCCATGTAGCCTTGCGCTTCACTATTGTTATTGCTGGCGGCCAGGTTGAGCCATTGCACGGCGGCGGGCAGGTCTTGCGCGATGACGTCTCCCCTAAAATACAGCATGCCTAAGTTGAGTTGCGATTTCACGTGGCCTTGCTTGGCCGCTTGCTCGTAGTAGGTGACGGCTTGCGGATAGCTGATGCTGTGAATTTGACGCTGAAACACCAATGCGCCCAGCGTGTATTGCGCCTCTTTGTAACCAAGCTCAGCCGACTTGGTAAACCACGTGACTGCATCATCGAGGCTGGCGGGGACGCCATCGCCGTTTTGGTACATGAGGCCTAGGTTGTAGCAGGCTTTGGCATCGTTTTGGTTGGCGAGTGATAAGTAAATGGCGTGGGCGGCGGCAAAGTCTTTTTCGGCGAGCTTGGCTTTGGCCTCTTCTAGCGTGTTGGCTTGTACGAGGCTGGCTGAGAGCAGGGCGCATAGCATCAAGCATGCGCAGGTTGCTTTGGAGATGAATCCCGCCATGGGGAGGGTGCCGGTTGGTTTCATGGTGCGTCCTTTGCGTGAAGTGGGGGCTTACATGCCATGCCGATCGCAGGCGGCTTTGAGTCGTTGCAGTGCTTCTAATACATTGGCTTGGGGCGTGCCTATGTTCATGCGCATAAAGCCCTCACCACCGTGACCAAATAGGGCGCCGGGTGACAGCCCGAGCTGGGCCTCTTCTATAAAAAAGCGCTTGAGGGCGGCGTCATCGAGCTTGAGTGCGCGGCAGTCTAGCCATAGCAAATAGGTGGCTTGAGGGCACACAACGCGGAGCTTGGGCAGGTGCTGCTGAATAAAGGCGATGGCTTGATCGCGCGTGGCTTGCAGATACGGCAGCAGCGCATTTAACCAGTCATGGCCGCCGCGATAGGCGGCTTCAAACGCTGCCATATTCAAGGGGTTACTCACCGAGATACCCAAGGCATTAAAGTGACTTTGAATCGCCTGGCGATGGGCGGCGTTGGGCACGATGAGCGCCGAGAGGCCGAGGCCGGGGATATTAAAGGTTTTGCTGGGCGAAACGGCAGTGATGATGCGGTGTGATCGCGCAATTTCATCCTGCGCTACGCCTTGTGCGCTCAAGCCACTCAGGGGCTGATGCGGCGGCGCATCTGGGTACACCAAGTCAGCATGAATCTCGTCGGAGAGCACAATTAAATCGTGCGTGTCTGCGATGTTGAGCAGCGTATCGAGTTCAGCAGTTTGCCAGACGCGGCCCACTGGATTGTGCGGCGAGCACAGCAGCAGCATGCGTGCCTCGCGGGCGCAACTGGCTAGGTGATCCATATCCATCTCATATTGCGGCTGGCCTTGGTCATTTGAGCGCAGTTGCAATGGGTTTTGAATCAGCCGCCGCTGTTGCCCGGTGACGGCGGAAAAGAATGGGAAGTACACTGGCGGTTGCACGATGACGCCATCGTTTGGCGCAGTGAGGGCTGCAACAACCAGATTAAGCGATGGCACCACGCCGGGGGTCAGGATGATCCACTCCCGTGGCACATGCCAGCCATGCTGAGTGCTTAGCCAGTCTATCAAGGCTTGATACAGGCTGTCGGGCACCAGGGAGTAGCCCAACACCGGATGCGCGATTCTGGCTTGTAAGGCTTGGGTCACGGCCGGGGGCACGGCAAAGTCCATGTCGGCCACCCACATGGGCATCACCTCTGGGTTGCCAAAGGTTTGCGCACGGCCATCAAATTTGAGCGCGCCGCTGCCTTCACGTGCGATGGGCTGATCAAACGGGCTGGTCAAGCGATGCGCTCCCACAGGGTGACTTCTGACAGGCTATGCTGAAATTTGTGGCGGGTTTCGCGAATCACAAACGGAATCTCCTCCGGGGCTTGCATCAGTTTGAAGTGCGGGCTGAGCAGCGCTTTGAGGCCATCGAGTGTGGTGACGTTTTCACCATCTTGCTTGAAGCCGCCCACCCATTCATTGCGAGGGGTATGCTCCTCTAACCAAGTGTAAGGGGAGGTGAGCATTAACACGCCGCCGAGTTGCAGGCGGGTATGGATGCTGCTCAAAAACTGCCGTGGGCTATAGAGCCGGTCTATCAGGTTGGCGGCCAAAATAAAGTCGTAGCCGGTGAATTGGGGCTTCAGGTTGCAGGCATCCCCTTGCCAAAACTCAACCTTTTGGGCCGCCTCAGTCAGGCCTAGGCTTTGCAGTGTGCGCTCTTGATAGCTGACCAGATCACCTTCGTTGACCATGGTGTAGCGCAGCACCCCCTGTTGCGCCGCTTGCATGGCGAGGCCAATAAAGCGGGCAGAAAAATCAATGCCAGTGACGTGGTCAAAATGGTTAGCCAGCTCTAAGGTGGCACGCCCGGTGGCACAGCCTAGGTCTAGCGCGGTGCGATGCGGCTTGCCCTGCACATGCGCGATGGCGTAATCACTCAAGGCTTTGGGAAAGTTAGGCACACCAAAATAGCTGTCGCCATAATGGAACTCGGCATACTCAGAGAGTTGCTTGTCTGACTCGTAATAAGAGGCATGGTTTTCTACGGGGGTATCGGTCACGATATATCTGAATCCTGCATGTTGAAAAAAGTGGCGGCGAAACGCATAACGCGAATGTTTGATCGCCTCGTTGCCGGTGGAGATCCATGAGCCGCCTTTGATCAGATTATGGCGGCCATCGTAGGTGGGGGTCGTAAAGTCATCATAGAGCGGATGCACTTTAAAGCCGTCAAACGGAAAAATCGGCGTTTCTGTCCATTGCCACACGTTGCCCACCACATCATATAGCGCCCCTTGTGCATACTGATCAACCGGGCACGATGAGGCCCCATGGTCTAAAAACAGGTTCGCGCCGCTGCTTTGCGTTAACTGCGCGTCTGACAGCCCCGCCTGCTCGTAAAGACTATACCACTCATGCTCGGTGGGTAGACGTACCGGCTTGCCCGTGCGCGCAGCCAGCCAATTGCAAAAGGCTTTGGCCTCATGGTAGTTCACTTCTACTGGCCAGCTCCAGGGCATGGCGACGACTTCTGACATCAAACGCAACTGCCAGCCAGCGGCGTCTTTGATCCAAAACGTGGGGTGTTGTGCTTGCGTGTATTGCCGCCAGGCTAGGCCTTCCTCTTGCCAGTAGGCATCGTTCTGATAGCCGCCGGCTTCTACAAAGTTTAAAAACTCGGCATTGGATGTGAGGTAGCGCGCGGCCTCAAAGGCAGCACAGTGGGTGTGAAACTGACCGTACTCGTTATCCCAGCCGTAATACTCGCCAGTCTTGTTTAACACAATTTCGCGGGCGGGTATGCTCACTAGGCTGTTGGTTGGGGCCGGGGACGCTTGGGCCGCTTTGGGCGCCCAATCGGCAGAGGGTTGCACGTAGGCCAAGTCATGTTGCCGAATCAGCACTGAGCTGGTTTCTAGATGGATGCGCTCATGTTCTATGCCCATCAAAATCGGCCACCATGGGCTTTCCCAGTCTATGGGGCCTTCAAATGGCAGCTGTGTGATCAGCGTATCCACCACCTCGCGCACTTGGGCGCGGTAAGCTTTGACTTCGGCGGGCGTCGGCCATTGGTAATGGGCTTCGTTCACATCGTCCCAGCCCATTTCATCCACGCCCACAGCAAACATCGATTCAAACTGCGGGTTGATGCGGGTGGAGATGAGCCCGGCCAACACCAGTTTATTGATAAAAAAAGTATGGGTGTGACCGTAATAAAAAATCAGCGGATGTCTGAGTGGGATCGGTTTGACGTAATAGGCTTGGTCATTGGCCAACACGGTAAACAGCGATTCGTAGATATCTGAGGTTTCATGGAAATAGGCCCGGATATCTTCACGCGTGAATGGTCGCTGAGGGTTGTTTAATACTAGGCTTCGATGGGGCGGCTTATTCATATTTTAATCAGTGTTTTTTGGCTAGGCTGGTAAGCGCATCAATCCATTTTATTCAGGCTCACAAGGGGCGTTGTGCACAACCCCTTAAGCATGCGCTTGTTTATTGAATATGAATAGAAATGATTGGTTCCATTGGCGTGACTAAGTGTGCCACCAGAGGGTACACGGTTTCATGCGGTGAGCCCCATCCACTGCGCCGCCCCACGCGATGAAGCGGCCACGGCCTGCTGGTAGGTGGCGCTGGCAGGTAAGTGTGCGGCCAGCTGGTGCAGTGAACGGTAGCCGGGGTCTAGGCGAACATCTTTTTCACGAAAAATACTGTGCTCCTGGGCGTAGGTTTCGGCCAGGGCGCGTAGTGCGTCGGCCAGCGGGTGCTGTGGGTCACTGGGGGTAAAGTCACCCAGCAACCACAGGTGTACATCCTCGTGCGCGCTATAGCCATGTTTAGGGTCAGCCAGTTGATAGGCATGGTCAATCTTGGCTTGGTTTTCAACCTCGCTGGGGTCGCCATAAGCCACCTCAAAATACTTGACCGGCTGCCGCAGTAAGGAGGTCGGGCCATCGATCGGCACTTGCCCCACGGCGTAATAGCCAGCCATGGCCCGCAGGCTTTGTAAGTGATGCTCTTTGCCCACAAAATGGATGTGCGCGCCTCCCGCTTGCAGGGCCTGAATGCCGGCCGCCATATCTTGGGTGGCGGCGTAAATCAGTGCGCCATCGCTGGGTAAAGCAGGGTGGTCGGCCGTGTTGAGTGCCAGGCTGTAATTGATCATGGCCGTGCCATTGTGATACAGCTCCATGGCACTGGCGGCCACGACCAGACCTTGCGCATCCAGCACCACCGAAACCGCCATGCGTGTGCCGCGTGCATTACCGCCAGACAGCGCGGCTAGCCAGTTAGGCAATTGCTCGGCAGGCCACTCCGGGTATTGCGCGCTGGCCAGCGCAAACACCTGTGGCAGCAGCCGGGTTTGTTCGCTGGGGCTCAGGTCTTGCAGCCGCACCGTGTGGTAGGTGGCTGGCAGGGTAAACGCGCCTTGGCGAGGGTTAGAGTAACTCTTCAACATGCTTTTTGATGTTGGCTGCCATTTTAGGCGTGGGCAGGTCGTTGGTGTCGGTGCCAAACGGGTCTTCGATCTCTTCGGCAATCAGCTCCAGGCTGGCAAGCACATAAAAGATAAATACCACCACCGGGATCACGTAGTAGCCCAAGCTAAAGACAAAGCCAAACGGCAGGGTCATCACATAAAAAAAGATGAATTTTTTGATGAACGCGCTGTACGAGTAGGGGATGGGCGTGTTTTTGACACGTTCGCAAATGCCGCATACCTCGGTAAAAGCTTTGAGTTCGTCGTTGATGAGGTAGAGCTGATCGCCGGTGATATGGCCTGTGCTGTAGAGCGCATTGGCGCGATTAAACAGGCGCTTGGCGACCTGGTTGGGGTGGTGGGCGTGATGGTCGATTTCGAGATCTAACCCTTCAAACAGCATTTTGCTGACTTCTTCATTCATCAGGTGTTTGGACAGCACCGAGGCGTAGGCCGGGATGATTTTTCTGAAAAAGGCGCGGTCGGCATCGTCTTTGAGATAGGCCGAGAGTTTGATGGCGAGGTTGCGGCTATTGTTGACCAGCGCGCCCCAGGCCTTGCGGCCTTCCCACCAACGGTCGTAGGCGGTGTTGGTGCGGTAGGCCAGCAGCAACGAGAGGACAAAACCTACGGTGGTATGGATCAGCGACAGGTTTTTGACGTGGCTGTTGTCGGCCAGTTTCCAGTATTCGAGCTCAAGGTAGGCAATGCCGCCGGCATACAGGCCGATGAGCGACATCATGGGCATGAGTTGTCTGAAGGTATCCGACTTGTGAAAGCGGAAAATGAAGATGAGCCAGTCTTTGGGGTTGTATTGAATCATGACCTAAGGGATATTTGAGTTGCTTGCGCGAGTGTAGCACGGCGGCGAGTATGCGCCGATGACCGCCGCGTGTTGCAGCGGCTAGTGGGCTTTTTCTGCAGTGAGCATCTCGCAGGCGAGGGCGCCTACGTCACGCACGGCTTGCTCAATGGCCAAAGTCCACAGATGGCTGAAGTTGAGCCGGATGTAGTGGGTGAACTCTTTTTTGCGCGAGAAGATGGTGCCGGGGGCCACCGTGATGC
Organism: uncultured Methylotenera sp.; assembly: GCA_964437895.1. GTDB lineage: Bacteria > Pseudomonadota > Gammaproteobacteria > Burkholderiales > Methylophilaceae > Methylophilus. Next base: position 36,806 of record CAYTIV010000002.1, on the reverse strand, counting down.
CGCTATCAATAGCGGCGCGGTAGAGTTTGAGTGCATCCAGCGCGGGGGGGAGTTTTACCCAGATCACATACCCACCCTGCGGCACGGACAGCTCGGTGCCGGGCGGAAAGCTCTGCTCGATGACATTGCGCATCAGCACATAGTTGGAGCGCAGGGTGTGGCGCAGCTGTTTGAGGTGTTGCTCGAAGCTGTCGCGTTGCATGAACTTGGCAATGGCGATTTGCGGTGCAGAGGTGAGCGAGAGGCTATTGAGAAACATCAGACGCTCGACCTCTTGCCGGTAGCGTCCGGCCGTGGTCCAACCGACCCGATAGCCCGGCGCCAGTGACTTGGAAAACGAGGAGCAATGCAGCACCATACCGGCACGGTCGTAGGCCTTGGCTGGTGGCGGCGCGTGCTCACTAAAATGCAGTTCGCTATAGACATCGTCTTCGATCAGCGGGATGTGTTGCTCGGCCAGCAAGGCCACCAGTGCCTGTTTTTTTTCGGCGGGCATTTCAAAGCCGAGCGGGTTCTGAAAGTTGGTGGTGAGGATGACCGCGGCAATACGGGTCTGGCTGGCCGCCGCGCGCAGGATGTCGAGGTCTATGCCGGCCACGGGGTCGGTGGGTAGCTCCAGCACCTGCATGCCCAGTCGCTCAACGGTGTGTGCCAGCGCGTAGTAGCCGGGGGACTCTATCGCGATGACATCCCCTGCCTTGGCCACGGCTTGCAGGCACAGTGTGATGGCCTCGGTGGCCCCGTGCGTAATGACGATATCGTCCGGCGAAATGTCCATGCCGTGGGCCAGATAACGCCGTGCAATCTGCTGGCGCAACTGCTCGTTGCCGGGCGGCAGGTCACTCAGCACGCCCCACTCGCCTTGATCATCGGTGAGGGCTTTTTCATACTGGTGTATGCGTTTGAGCGGAAACAGCTGCGGGTCAGGAAAAGGCGATCCCAAGGGCACGGTGCCAAACTCACGAATGGATTTCAGCGTGGTAAGCACTAACTTGCTGGCATCAACTTCAGATAGATTGAGGTCTTTGGCTAGGGGGGAGCTGTGTTTTTGCTGTAGACGTTTGCGCGGGGTGACATAGTAGCCGGATTGCGGGTGGCTGCTGATGACGCCTTCCTGCTCTAGCAGCAGATAACTGCGCAGCACCGTGCTGATGCTGAGGCCATATTTTTCACTGGCCTGACGCACGGAAAAAATCTTATCGCCCGGCCGCAGGACGCCTTCATCGATCATTGCGCGTATGCGGGCGGCAAACGAGACATAAAGCTTCATGGTGGCAGGGCGGGGGCTAAGGGATGGCTGCCATTATACGTCAGCAGGACGTGTCTGGCAGGGGATTCGTGGCCAGACTCAGGCGGCAGCCTGCAAGGCCATGGCCACTGCATGGCCCTCAGCCGTGAGGCTGGCGACCAAACGTTCTTTTTGCTCGGTCACGTGGACCAGGGATTGTTCACTCAATGCCGTCATCAGTCGCTGCAGGGTGCTCATGCGCAACGCGAGGCGCTTGCACAATACTGCCAGCGCGACTTGGCTACGGCCCGCCACTTGCGCCTGATGCAGGCACTCAAGAATGCTCAGCATATGCAAGGCGCTGGGGTCTAAAGGCATCAGGTCGTGCGGCGTCAGGGACTTCGCTTCAAGCGCAGTTTCGGCGTAGTGTGCGCTCACTGGGTGTGGGCTGGTGGGCGCCAAGTGCGCAGACTCAAGCGGCATAAGCGACCTCCGCCGTATCGGCTTTTTCGATCAGCACCGGAATCGATTTTGAGGTGGGTGTGCGTGAATCATCCGCAACGCTTTCAAGCGGCACCAGATTGTTGGTCTCGGGGTAATAGCCGCTCAGGCACCCTGACGGGATATCGTAGGCCACCACCAGAAAACGATCGGCGCGGCGAGAGATACCGTCTGGCCAGACGCTGATCAGGTTGACCCAGTCACCGGCGGTCAGGCCCATGCGGGCGATATCCTCAGGGTTCATAAACACCACGCGGCGCTGGCCAAAGACGCCGCGATAGCGGTCATCCATGCCATAGATGGTGGTGTTGTACTGGTCGTGGGAGCGGGTGGTCATCAGCACAAACAGCTGGTCGCCGTACTGCTGACGCGCCTGATGAATCGGCGACTGTGTGGGGATGGCCTGTACCGTGAACTCGGCTTTGCCAGACGCGGTGTTCCAGATGCGCTGGCTGGAAGGCACCGGCATGCGGAAGCCGCCGGGTTGCTTGATGCGGGTGTTGTACTGCGCAAACGCCACCGGCATGGTCTGCTCTATCATGTCGCGAATCTGGCTGTAGTCTTTGATGCATTCCAGCCATGGGATAGGGCTATTTGGTAGGGTGGCGTGCGCCAACCGGGCCACGATGGCCGGCTCAGACAGCAGGTCTGGCGAGGCTGGTTTGTTCATGCCATAAGAGACATGCACCATACTCATGGAGTCTTCAACGGTTACGCCTTGCGCGCCACTCTCCTGCATGTCGATCTCGGTACGGCCCAGACACGGCAGAATCAGCGCTTGCTTGCCATGCACCAGATGGCTGCGGTTAAGTTTGGTGGTGACGTGCACAGTCATTTCGCACTGGCGCATACCCTGCCAGGTGCGGTCGGTATCGGGGGTGGAAATAGAAAAGTTGCCACCCAGCCCAAAAAAGAATTTGATCTTGCCTGCAATCATGGCCTCGATGGCGCCCACGGCATCATAGCCCGGTGTTTTCGGCACGCTGATGTTAAAGGTACGCTCCAGGCTTTGCAGAAATTCCAGCGGCATTTTTTCGTAAATGCCTACGGTACGGTTGCCCTGAACGTTACTGTGGCCGCGCACAGGGCACAGGCCAGCGCCCTCTTTGCCGATATTGCCACGCAGCAGCATCAGGTTGACCAAGGTTTTGATGGTGGCCACGCCATGCTTGTGCTGGGTGATGCCCATGCCCCAAGTGGCAATCACGCGGTCGCCGGTGGCATACACACGCGCCAGCTCTTCAATCTGGGCTAGCGGTACGCCAGACTCTTCTTCAATCAGTGCCCAACTTTCTTGACGCGCATCTTCGGCCACCGCCTCAAACTGGCGGGTGTGCTCGGCAATAAAGTCCACATCCACCACGCGCTCACTGCCATTGCGTAGTGCTTCGTCATCCCACTGGATCACAAACTTGATCATGCCCTTGATCAGCGCCAGATCGCCGCCCAGTTTGGGCTGGATAAACAGGCTGCTGATCTGGCTGCCTTTGAACGACAGCATGTCGAACGGACTTTGCGGGTCGGCAAAGCGTTCGAGACCACGCTCGCGCAAGGGGTTGATGGCGACGATACGCGCGCCCCGTTTGGCGGCCTCGCGCAGTTCACCCAGCATGCGCGGGTGGTTGGTGGCCGGGTTCTGGCCAAAAATCAGCAAGGTATCGGCATGCTCAAAGTCATGCAGTGTGACTGAGCCTTTGCCTACGCCCACGGTGGCGGGCAAGGCGATGCTGGTCGACTCATGGCAGAGGTTGGAGCAGTCAGGAAAATTGTTGGTGCCAAACTCGCGGACAAACAGCTGGTATAAAAACGCCGCCTCATTGCTGGCGCGGCCGGAGGTATAAAAAATGGCTTCATCCGGGTCGTGCAAGGCCTGCAAGTGCGCAGCCATCAAGGCAAAGGCATCGTCCCAAGCGATGGCTTCATAGTGATCGGTGATCGGGTTGTAACGCATGGGGTGGGTGAGGCGACCTTCATTTTCGAGGTCGAAATCACTCCACTGCATCAATGTGCTGACTGAGTGCTTTTCAAAAAATGCCGGTGGCACGCGCTTGGCCGTCGCTTCGGCAGCTACCGCTTTGACGCCGTTTTCGCAAAACTCAAAGGTCGACGTGTGCTCTTTGTCTGGCCAGGCGCAGCCGGGGCAGTCAAAGCCATCTGGCTGGTTTTGAGCCAACAAGGTCATCACGCCTTTGACCGGGATTTTTTGCAGCGCCAGTTGCGCGGCCACCTGTTTCAGTGCGCCCCAGCCTGCCGCCGGGTGATGATAGGGTTTGATGCTCGCTTTGGGTTGTGACATAGGTCCTGCTTGTATCAGCCCGCAAAGGCTGTGCGCAATATTGATTGCACCCATGCTATGCCTGCGCGCGCAAGCAAAACAGATACAGAAACAGGGAATTTTTAGAGTACAGTTGGCCGCCCGGTCGGGCGGACAGGGGTGTCGCGCGGCGGCGTGGCTTAACCGATGCCGAGCAGCTTGAGGTACTCCTCCAACGTCAGCGTCAGCTGTTGCAGGGAGTCATTGACGGCATCCAGATGCTGATTGCCATTCAAGTGCAGTTGTTCCAGCAAGGCCTTGTGTTGTTCTACCGCCTCTAGATGGGCTTGTAGCTTGGCTTCTTTAAGCGTTTGGCTCATGGCGCGATCTCCTGAAATAAGTGTCTACTGTAACAGGCTTGGCTGGCAGTTTTTTAGCCTAGATCAAGCCGATACCCCTTTGACCGCATGCCATGCGCTTGGTTGCCCATATGCTTGGTTGCTTAGGCGCTCGGTTGGCCATGCATCCATTTGCCCATGCACCCATTTGCCGAGGTTTGCCAGAATGCGCCGCCCGTAGGCGGTCGCACAGACAATGCATCAGCCGACCGGTCGTCGGCGGATGGGCACTATTAACGCGGGTAGCGTCTAAATGCCAGTGCCGCCATAAACGCCAGCCCTGACAGCCATAGCATGCTTTGATGGGGTTCAGGCACAGGGGTCACCTCGCTGATGACCGCACTGAAGCTTTTGAATTGGGTAAGGGTGGTCGTAGGGCCTGAGCGTATCCCCAAGCCGCCATTCAGGCCAAAGTGATCGACCAGATTAGGCATGCCAGGTGTGCTTTGTAATGGCGCTTGGTAAAACGCGAAGTACACACTGTCGATGGCCATGATCGCTACTTGGGTCGCGTCGTGGTATAGCGGGTCATCGTCTTCACCACAGCTGCCAGTCGGCGTGGCGCACACATTTTGTGTGGGGGCTGAGACGCTGGTCGCGCCCGGATAGAGCTGCACAGACAAGCCGTCAGGATAAGGTGAACCCACGCCCTGGAACGTGGTGTTGTTGACCACGATTTCAAAGTTGGAGGCCGTTAAATGGCTGCCACTGGCAAATTGAATATCCAGATTGAGCCCGCCGGTGTAATAGACCGAAGTGCCCTGCCAGACGGCCTGAAACGTGGGCGTATTCAAGTCGGGAGCCATCCATGGACGGGTGCTGGTCAGTTGTGGGTCAACAATACTAAAGCTCCCTGTATAGTTTTGCGCCCCGCCCGCTACATAGTACACGCCTGAAAAGCTGTAGGTGGTGGTTTGCGCCTGTGCTTGTTGTGCGCCACCGAGTAATGCGCCACAACTTGCGAGCACGAGTGCCAGCTGTTTTAATGATCTCATTGTGTTCCTCTCTCTGGGGATGTATTCATATTTTGTCCACGCCGCCGTTATTGAAGGTTGGGGGTGGTTTTGATTGCCGCCGTATCATGCCGAGGTGGGGCTTAAAAATAAATGCGTCAAATGACAGTTTTTGCATTTGAGAAACGGGCTGTATGTATCGTGAGCTGAAAAAACATGCGCGCTATCTGACTTATGTGGCGTTAGGGGTGTGGGGCGTTGCCGGTACATTTGCTGGGTACGATATTTATAACGATCTGGTCTATCACGCCCCTTGGAGCCATATCTTGGTCGAGATGACCATGGCGCTGGCTTCGATTTTGGCGGCGATGCTGTTGATGTATGGCATCACCGAGGTCATGTCTGATGCCTTTCGCCGCTTTGAGCGGGATGAGGCCAGAGCCCGGCAGGAAATCTCCAAATTAGCTGACCATAACCAGCGCTTGATGGCGCAATTGTCTGAAAGGATCTTTCAGCAATTTGCAGCTTGGAAACTCAGCGAGGCCGAGGTCGAGATCGGTTTTTTGCTGATCAAGGGCTATAGCCTAAAAGAAATTGCTGCGGTGCGGCATACCTCCGAGCGGACAGTCCGTGAGCAAGCGCGCAAGATTTATCAAAAAGCCAACCTCAGTGGCCGCTCGGCCCTTTCTGCCCTTTTTCTGGAAGAGTTGTTTGTGCCGACCCTAGACTGACCTAAAATGGCGGCATGTCTGCAACACTGATACAACAATTTCTGCCTGGCTACCCGCCGCATCTACGCGCTCAGATTGCCCATTTGCATGCACAGGGGCAACTCGGGACTTACCTCAAGCAACGCTATCCGCAAGCCCACGCCGTGCAGAGTGACAAAGCCCTGTATGACTTTTGCATGGCGCTCAAGCAGCGCTACCTCAAAAACGCAGCGTCGCTGGATAAAGTGTATTTTGATAACCGGCTCACCATAGAAAAGCAGACGCTGGGACTGAATACGGCGATCTCTCGTGTGCAGGGCGGCAAACTCAAGGCCAAAAAAGAGATTCGCATCTCGGCCTTTTTTAGATCGGCGCCGCTGGCGTTTTTGCAAATGATCGTCGTGCATGAGCTGGCGCATTTAAAAGAGCGCGACCACGACAAGGCCTTTTATCAGCTATGCCTGCACATGGAGCCAGACTACATGCAGTATGAGTTTGATTGTCGGGTGTATCTGTTGTGGCTGGCGATGGAAAAAGCGCCGCCGCCAGTGACGCCCTGATTGGCGCGTATCAGCGCATTCCTACACAGCGCTGCGCCATTGTCCGATAGGGTTTTTATTCATATCTGCGTAACTTAGGTGTTTTCTACTGGCCATGTTTGGCTACAGGCAGGAGACCCCGCGCATGACTTCAAGCAGCGCTTACCCCTATGCATTATCCGCCTTGGCGGAGGGACAGTCGCGCGACATGTATTTCTCGCTGTTGCATCCCTCAGGCTTTAGCAAAGGGCGGGCGGACAGTGCGGGCTTTTTGGCCGCACAATTGCAGCAGACCCGCATGGCGAGCTGTGATATGCCGGCGCAGCCGTCTCAGCTGATGCCTTGGTTGCGTGAGCATCAGCAGGTCGTGGGGCGGCAGTTTCAGGCCTATCTCAAGGCGCGGCAAGCGGGTGAGCCGCGCTGGTATTTTGGCGGCAAGGCGCATGCCTTGTATTTTTTGCGCGCGCTCGCGCCAACTAACATGGTAGACGGGGCCTGGTTATACGGCGTATTGCGGCACTGGCAGGATACGCGGTTTGCTGACTTGGTCCGTACTTACCTGGAGGAACTCGGGCAGGGCGCGGAGGCGATGAACCATGCTGCCCTTTATCGCGCCCTGCTCAAAACCAATGCGTGCGAGGACTGGCCTACCCTGGAGGATAGATTCTTTACGCAGGGCGCCGTGCAGCTGGCCCTCGCCGCCAATACCGAGCGGTATCTGCCCGAGGTGATCGGCTTTAATCTCGGCCATGAACAATTGCCGCTGCATGTGCTGATTACGGCGCATGAGCTGCGCGAGCTGAATATAGACCCGTATTATTTCAATCTGCACACGCACACCGACAACGCGCAGTGCGGGCATGCCAAAGCGGCTGTGCATGCGGTGACTGCGGCCATGCCGGCCTTGGGACATACCGGGAAGAATATGGCCCAGCAGTACATGGCACGAGTACAGGCGGGCGTGCGTCTCAATGCGGCTGGGGTGGGCACCTTGAACATCATTCGTCATTTTGACTTGCTGGGAGAGGTGATTCGCATCATGCAATCCAAAGCAGGGCCGGGGCAATATATGCACAGTCAACATTGTGTGATCGAGGGGCGCAGCCTGAACCGGTGGCTGGCCGATGCAGACCACATGGCCAGGTTTGTATATGTGTTGCAAAAGCATGGCTGGATCCAGCGCCATCAGGATCCGCAACATAGCCGCTTCTGGCAATTGATTGCTGGCCAAAAGGCGCCTATGGCCGGCGTATTTACCGGCTATGAACGCCAGGTGATCTATGACTGGATTGCCGGAGAGGTGCTCGACAGCCTGCCCAGAGTGCAGCGGCTGGGGCATGCGGTGCGCATGCAGGCGATGACGGAAGCAGACGCCACGCCATCGGCGAGCAATGTCTATGATTTGCGGTCTGGGCGTCGTCTCCCTATGCAGCCTGCCACCGCCCATGACGTGACAGACGATGCACGGGCCATGCAGCGCTACCTGCAAGGGTTGGGGGATCAGGGCATGTCTTTTTTGATAGACTGGATGTCACCCGCCAAGCATGCGACGCCGCTAGGGCTGTGTGCCACCCGCTACTTTAAGGCCTGCGTGGATAGCCGTGATCATCGCGGCGTGCCGCGGTTTGAATCGCACGCGCTGGGGCGCAACGGACTAGCTCAGCCGACCTAAGTTTAGCTGACCTAGCTCAACCGACCTAGCTCAACCGACCTAGCTCAACCGACCTAGCTCAACCGACTTGGCTTAGCTGACTTGGCTTAGCCGAACAAATCATCCAGTGGATTGTTGCCCGTCGTACGGGCTTTGACTGAGGCGCGCGTCGCGCTGTACTCCTCTTCGATATGGTCGCGGTAATAGCTCCAAGGGGCGCTGGACTGCTTGAACTGTTGCCAGATACGCTCACCGACATTGGCATATTCCAAGGCCGTGCCGTCCTCCAGCTCCACCCGTAGCAGGCGTTTTGCCGCCTCGTAGCCGATGGCGCGTAGCTTACCGGAGTGGATTTTGATCCTATCCATCAGGGATCAGCCGCAGCCGCCAGTTTTACAGCCACAGGCTTTGCCTGAGGCTTTTTGCAGGCCTTGTTTCTGCCACAAGGCGATAAAAGCTTCCTTGCTCATGGGTTGCAACTGCAAACTCTGTTGCAGGTCGCTATCCACCACTTCTGTTTGGTAGTGCGCAAAATGCGCCAGATATCTGGCATAGGCGCGGTCAGCGCCACGCAGTTTCTGCCATTGTGTCCAAAGCCATTTTTTCAGTGTGAACATCGTCTTTCCCTTTCGTCGACCCTATGATGGGTCAGACCCTATTTTTGAGGATTGTATCCGTAAATGGGGTCAAGCTGCGGTAGCATACACTTTGTTACAGCGATGCGCTGGTCATGCATGACCAAAAGCGAGAGACTGTCTGGGCATAGATTCAAAGCGAGTACCAAGGATGTCGAACGCGTTCTATTTCAATCTGATATTGTTTTTTCTGGTGGCGATTATCGCGCTGGAGGTACTGGCGAAAAAGTTACGCTGGCCGCCGGCGGTCGCCCAATTGATCGGGGGCGCGCTGATCGCATTTATCCCTGGGTTGCCTGCGTTTGAAATTGATCCTGCGCTGGTGCTGGTCGTGTTTCTGCCGCCGCTACTGATGGCGGGCGCTTACTTCACCGTCTGGCAGGAGTTCAGACGCAATCTGGGCGGCATCTTGTTGCTCGCCATCGGTGCGGTGTTATTTACGACGCTGGCGGTGGGGCTGGCGCTGCACAGCTTTAATCCGGCATTACCGTGGGCGGCCTGTTTTGCGCTGGGCGCCATCGTCTCGCCCCCCGATGCCATTGCCGCCAAAGCCGTGTTGCAACGGGTGGCCTTGCCGCGCAAGTTGCTGGTGCTGCTCGAAGGTGAGAGCCTGCTCAATGATGCGACCGGCTTGGTGCTGTACAAGTTTTCGATTGTGGCCATGCTCACCGGCGTATTTTCGTTGCAAGCCGCAGTAGAAGAGTTTGCCTGGCTGAGCCTGGGCGGCATCGCGTTGGGGGCGGCGTTCGGCTACCTGGTCTACAAAACCCTGCGCACCCTGCAGGAGACTGAACTGATGATTCTGGCGTCGGCGCTGCCCGGCTGGATTTGCTACGTGGTAGGCGAACACCTGGGCGTGTCTGGCGTGATTGCGACGGTCACCTACGGCATGATGCTGGGTTGGCACCAGCATGAAATCATGACGGCCACCGCCCGCCGTCGCGGCACCGCCTTCTGGGAAATCATGATCTTTGTCTTTGAATCGCTGGTGTTTATTCTAATCGGGCTCTCGCTGCGGGGGGTCTGGGAACGAATTGCGCATGCGGATAAATCCTGGGCTGATTACGGCTTAGAAGTGTTGCTGGTGTTGGGGGTGGTGATCGTTGCGCGTTTTGTCTGGGTGTTTGCGGTGGATGCCTTGGCCAGCCTAGTGCGTGGTCGCGGCACGCGGGCAGCTGACTCTGCGCACTGGCGCGAATCGCTGGTCACCAGCTGGGCCGGCATGCGTGGCGTGGTGACGCTGGCTGCCGCCCTGGCCGTGCCTGCAGAAGTGCCCGGGCGGGATCTGATGCTGCTGTCTGCGTTTGCTGTCATCTTGGTGACGGTGCTCTGCCAAGGCACCACCATAGGTTGGCTGATCCGCGTACTCAGACTGAAAACGACGCCGCATGAGCACCCTTATCTCAACGAGCCACAAACCTGGGCGCAGATTGAGCGTGCGCAATATGCCGTGGTGCGCAAACTGGCCTATGACGAACATGGCGCCCTGTTGCACCCGCGTTTGCTGGAGCAGTACGGTTACCGTCATCAGCTCTCAGACAAGCACAAGCATGATGCGGTATTGCCAGACGATATTCGTAAAGCCCATTTCAATGTGGTGCTGGCGGCGGTGGCGGCTGGCCGTGAAGAGTTGCTCAAGCTGCATCGCTCCGGCCAGATTCACGATGCGCTGTTGCATGCCATGGAGCGCGATCTGGACTTGCAGGAAATCGCCGCGCTGCACAGCCGGGGTTAGGTGTGCACTGTCCACATTTTTTGTGGATAACTTCTATGATGACTTGTGGATGAGCGCTTTAACCCATTGATTGTAAAATGTAAAACGGGGGTGGTTAATTTTTGACCGCTTGCAAAAAAGGTCGAAAAACCTTGCTTGGCCCGGTTTTTTGTGTATTGCCAGCCGCCGTGCGCGGGCGTAGCATAAAGTGACCTGTATGGCATGAATAAGGAGACTGCGATGAAACGCCTGTTTTATATCGATTACCCACAAGAGCATTACGAGGGCCAGATGCATCGCTATCGCTGTGCCTACTGCAAGCAGGAGACCACGCAGATCAATGGCCGCCTAGAAGGGCATCTGGCCAGTTGCGACTACCGGCTAGCCCTTGAAAAAGCCGGTTTTGAATGCGATCAGCGCGCGGTGTTGCCGCATGAGGATATGGCGGATGAGGTGGATTAGCCTCTCGGTTTTAAACACGATTGAAAGCGCATAACAAAACATGACTTCGTTTACGCCCCTGCAATCCTTGATCGGCGGCCTGCTGATCGGGTTTTCCACGCTGCTGCTGATTCGCTGGCTAGGCAAGATTGCGGGCATCAGCGGCATCGTCGGCCAGCTTTGGTCGGCCGCTGCCGGTGACCGCGCCTGGCGCTATGCTTTTGTGGCAGGCTTGCTGGTCTCGCCGCTGTTGTATCGCCTGGTGTTGCCTTTGCCTGCGATGCAGATTTCGGCCAGCCCGGCTTGGCTGATCGCGGCAGGGCTGCTGGTGGGGTTTGGTAGCCGGTTAGGCTCGGGCTGCACCAGTGGTCATGGCGTATGCGGGCTGTCGCGCTTGTCGTTACGCTCATTGGTGGCGACGCTGACTTTCATGGCCACGGCCATGATGGTGGTGTGGCTGGTGCGTCATGGTTTACAGTGGCAAGGGGCGTGATATGGGCGTGTTGATTGCGTGGCTGGCAGGCGTGGTGTTCGGGCTGGGGCTCATCGTAGGTGGCATGACCAATCCGGCCAAGGTGCTGGCTTTTCTGGATATTTTGGGCGACTGGGATCCTTCACTCGCCTTTGTCATGATGGGGGCTATCGCCATCGGCTTTTTTGCCTTTCGCTCGGCCGCGCAACAGCCCCGTAGCCTGCTGGGGTTGCCTGTACATCTGCCTGGCACACAACATCTAGACCGCAAGCTGATCATCGGCGCTGTGCTGTTTGGCAGTGGTTGGGGGCTGGCCGGATTCTGCCCTGGCCCGGCCGTGGCCTCGCTGTTGATAGGCGGGCAGTCCGTCTGGTGGTTTGTAGCCAGCATGCTGGCTGGCATGGCGGCCCACACGCTGGCGGTCCGTCGCGGCTGGCTCTAGTCTTTACCCTGCTGCTTGCGATAGCGCCAGAGCGTGGTGCGCCCAACCCCCAGCCGCTTGGCCGCTAGGGTCAGATTGCCCTGACACGCCGCAATTTCCCGTTCGATGTCGGCCGCTGGCAAGGGTTTGCGGCCAGCCACCTGGCCCGCCCGCGCGCCATCACTTAAGTCAGCCGCCGCGCTGCCTGGTTGTAGTTCAGGCGGCAGGTCCTGCACCTCGATCTGTTGACCATCACACATGATCAGCGCGTAATGCAGCGCGTTGCGCAACTCGCGCACATTGCCAGGCCACGGGTAAGCGACCAGTTGCTGCATGGCGGCCTCGGTGATGCTTGGCCGGTGCGTGCCGGTAAATTGCTGGTTCAGCAGGTGGTGGATGATCAGTGGAATGTCCTGTGTACGTGCCTGTAGCGCCGGAAGAAATAGGGGCACCACGCGCAAGCGATAAAGTAGGTCTTGCCGGAAACGCCCAGCCTTGACCTCTTCACGCAGGGCTTTGTGTGTCGCGGCCACAATGCGCACATTGGCCTGTAGCAGGTGTTTGCCGCCTACCGGCAAATACTCTCCGCTCTCTAATACCCTTAACAGGCGTGCCTGCAGTTCAAACGGCAGTTCGGCAATCTCGTCCAGAAACAGCGTGCCGCCCTCGGCGCGGGCAAACAAGCCCGGGTGATCGCGCACCGCGCCGGTAAACGCCCCTTTGGCATGCCCAAACAACTCACTTTCTAGGATGCCAGCATTGAGCGTTGCACAATTGATGGCGACGAACGGGCCTTGGCTGCGCGGACTTTCACCATGGATGGCGCGGGCCACCAGCTCTTTGCCTGTGCCCGATTCGCCGCGAATCAGCACCGGAAATTCGGTGCTGGCCACACGCCGTATCATCGCAAACAGTTGCTGCATCTCGGGCGCATGGCCAATCAGGCCGTACTTTTCAGCAAAGTCTACCTCCGCGAGCTGCGCTGCACTGACAGGTTGTTGCGGTAACAGGATCTCTAGCCCGCCATCAAATTGCCCGTCAGCGGTTTTAAAGGCCAGGGCGTATTTGATGACCGCCTGCTGCTGGCCATCACTGCGCTGCAACTGCAAGGGAAACGCTTCCACTTTGCCGGCCTCGGTGAGTCCGCAACCACGCATGCATTGCACGCAGCGATTGGCGGTCAGGCAGCTTTCGCCCTCCACGGTATGCGGACTGTAGCCCAGCAAGCGCTCAGCGCCAGGGCTCCAGTAGCTCATCCGTTTGGCGGCATCCACGGTAAAAATGGCAGCATCCGGCATGATGAACGACAGCATGCGCGCCAAGGACTCGCCCTGACTGCGCGACAGATTTTCCGGATGGGGGAACAAGGGGTGGTTAGGCTGTTTCATTATTTATTTGAAACGTTCCATTCTATGTGTTTGATGTTTCATTGGAACATTTATGGCGAGAATAAGCAAGCGTGGATATCTGTTAAGTGATTGATTATGATGAAATGTATATTGTTCCAAATCATTGGCACTGCTTTTGCATTAGGTTGCTCATGATGCGTGTTGTTTCGGGCGCGCTGGCGGATGGCTAAAGGAGAGAAGCGTGATATTTGAACAGTTTTTTGAACCAGAAAGCAGCACTTATACCTATTTGCTGGCGTGTGATCAGCAACAGTTGGCGGTGTTGATTGATCCGGTGGCGTGTGACGTTGAGCGTTACATCACCGTTTTGCAGTCACGCGGCCTGACCTTGCGCTATACCCTAGAAACCCATGTGCATGCGGACCATGTGACCGGCGCGGATGCCTTACGCACCCGGCTGGGGAGTCAGAGTGTGGTGCACCGGGATGCAGGCGCGCAATGTGGAGACGTGCTGGTGGCACATGGTGACCATTTGCAGGTGGGGACGCTGGACATTGCCGTCCGCTACACCCCGGGGCATACGCGCGGCTGTGTCAGCTATCTGGTCGGGGATAGAATATTCACCGGTGATGCCTTGTTGATTGGTGGCTGTGGGCGCACGGATTTTCAGCAGGGGGATGCCGGGCAGTTGTATGACAGCATCCATCAGCACATTTTCAGTTTGCCAGACACCACCTTGGTCTATCCCGGCCATGACTATCAGGGGCGGACGGTGTCCAGCGTCGGCGCCGAAAAACGTGACAACCCGCGCCTGGGCCAGCAGATTTCACGCGCGCAATTCATCGAGATCATGGCCAACCTCAAGCTAGCCTACCCCAAGCAAATTGATGTGGCGCTGCCCGCCAATCAGGCCTGTGGTAGACAGGCCACGGTGCAGGCGGCCTGACTGCCATGCCAGTCTTGAAACTCAATCAGCGGCTTCCCGCGTGGACTTGGGCGCAGCACTATCAGCGTCAGCAAGCGGTACAAGATGGCATGGCCGCCGTGATTGTCAGCCTGATGCTGGTGCCACAGGCGCTGGCGTATGCCGTGCTGGCAGGTTTGCCGCCGCAAGTCGGCTTGTATGCTAGCCTGTTGCCACTGCTGGTGTATGCCCTGATGGGCACCAGCAGCACACTGGCCGTGGGCCCGGTGGCGGTGGCCGCACTGATGACGGCCAGTGCCATTGCGCCCTATGCGGCGCAAGACCCTGCGCTGGGTATACAAGCCGCACTGATGCTTGCGGCACTGGCTGGCGCCATGTTGTGTGTGGCGGGCGTGTTGCGCCTCGGGTTTCTGGCACACTTCCTCTCACACCCGGTCATGGCAGGATTTATGGCCGCCGCCAGCCTGCTCATCGCCGGTAGCCAGTTGCCCGCCTTGCTGGGCCTTCCGGCCACTGCACTGGCCACCGGCAACGGCTGGCTGCGCTTGCCTGAGGCCCTATTACACAGTCAAGGCGTCACTGCCGTGTTATCGCTGCTAACGCTACTGTTGCTGGTCTTGGCTAGAAACCAGGGGCGCCACTGGTTGCAACGACTGGGCCTGTCTGCTGCCCAAGCGCTGCTGCTGTGCCGCGCCTTGCCTGCCATGCTGGTGGTGGCGGGCATTCTGCTGGTGCGCGAGGGCGGGGCCTGGCTGCATGGCGTACCCGTGCTGGGGCAGGTGCCTGCGGGCTTGCCCGCGTTGACCTGGCCGCAAGGGTCACTGCCTATGTGGCAGGCACTCAGTCTGCCAGCGGCCATGATTGCGGTGGTTGGTTATGTCGAGTCCATTTCGGTGGCGCAGCATCTGGCCATGAAGCGACGTGAGCGTATAGACCCGGATCAGGAGTTGCTGGCCTTGGGCGGCGCTAACCTGGCCGCCAGCCTCACCGGGGGGCAACCGGTGGCCGGGGGCGTGTCGCGCTCTGTGGTGAATATGGAGGCCGGGGCACAGACACCTGCGGCTGGCCTGTTTACGGCCATAGGCATGGCGCTGGCCACCTGGGTACTGGCGCCGTGGCTGGGGGCCTTGCCACGTTTTATTCTGGCCGCCACCATCGTGGTCGCAGTGCTGGGGGCGGTCGATTTTGGCGTGTTTGCAGAGACTTGGCGCCGCAATCGTCATGACTTTTTGGCCTTGTTGACGACGTTTATGGTGACCTTGCTGGTGAATGTAGAGACTGGCATCACCCTGGGCGTGATGCTGTCGATCGCCATGCACCTTTACCGCAGCAGTCGCCCGCATATTGCCGAGGTGGGGCAAGTACCGGGCACCCAGCATTTTCGTAATATTGCGCGTCATCAGGTAGAGGTGTGTCCTGATGTGGTGACCTTACGTGTGGATGAAAGCCTTTATTTTGCCAATGCGCGTTACCTTGAACAACGTGTGTATCAGGTGCTGGCAGAACATCCTCAGCTCAAGCATTTGATTCTGATGTGCTCGGCGGTCAATACCCTAGACAGCAGTGCGCTGGAGGTGCTCATGACCTTGAATAGTCATCTGGCCCGGCTGGGTGTAGGCTTTCATTTGTCCGAAGTCAAAGGGCCGGTGATGGATACGTTGCAACATAGTCTTTTACCACAACAATTACATGGGCAGATTTTTCTGTCGCAGTATCAGGCCTATGCCGCATTGGCCTGTATCAGACAGTCCGCCTGACGATGAAGGAGCGCACAATGGCCGTACATATGAACACTCTGGACCGCGTACTGCGTATTGTAGGCGGCGGTGCTTTGCTGGGCTGGGCGTTGTTGGGCCACGGCCCGGGCTGGGCCTGGTTGGGGATATTGCCGTTGGCCACCGGCCTCATACAGTGGTGTCCGCTTTACTTGTGGCTCAAGCGGCGATAGCCCGGCCTGTAGTAGGCTGGGCGTGGCAAAGGCCGCGCCGCAACCTGGTGCTGACTTAAATCTGTAGGCAGATCTTACCGAAGTGTTGGTTGGTTTCCTCATACTGGAACGCCTGCACCATCTCTTCTAGCGCAAACACTTTATCCACCACTGGCTTCATGCCATTGGCGTCTATGGCTTTCACCATCTCCTGCTGTTGTGTACGGTTACCCACCAGTACGCCTTGCAAGCGTAATTGCTTGATCAGGGCCGTCACCAGTGAAAAGTCACCGGCCAGCCCGGTTAGGATGCCAATGACCGAGACATGGCCACCTACGCGCGCGGCCAGCATGGATTGCTCCAGAGTGGCCGGGCCGCCCACTTCGACCACATGGTCAACACCGCGCCCGCCAGACATCTCACGCGCTAACGTGCCCCACGCTGGTGTCGTCTTATAGTTGATCAGATGGTCGGCGCCCAGCGCTTGTAGTTTTTCCAGCTTGGCATCACTGGAGGAGGTGGCAATGACGGTGGCCCCGGCCAGTTTGGCAAATTGCAGTGCAAAAATAGAGACGCCGCCTGACCCCTGTATCAATACGGTATCGCCGGGTTTGAGCTGGTCGTCGGACATCAGCGCGCGCCAAGCAGTGAGCGCCGCCGTGGTCAGGGTGGAGGCCTCAATATGACTCCAGCCTTTGGGTGCCCGTGTGAAGGATTCCACCGTAGCCGTCACATATTCGCGGGCATAGCCATCTACGCCATCGCCGGGCACGGTGGCGAACCCTTCCACCAGCGGCTCACCCGCCTGCCAGGTGGGAAAAAACGTGCTGACGACCGCATCGCCTACCTTGAACTCGGTAACGCCACTGCCCACAGCCACCACTTCCCCGGCGCCATCCGCCATGGGAATGCGCGGTTCGGTGGGCCCCCACATGCCACTGACTACGGCAAAGTCATGGTAGTTGAGTGAGTTGGCATACAGTCTGACCGTGATTTCACCGGCCTGCGGCGGTGCAGCCTCACGATGGCCGACTGTGACGTTTTGATATCCGCCTCCGGTTTGCAGGATGATGGCTTTGCTCATTTGACGCTCCTTTGCTTCATAAAAATAAACCGCATGCGTTGAATCAGCGATGATTGTGCCGCGAGAGTATGGCCTTGTAAATTGCCGAATAACCTGGTCGCATGTAGGGGATTGAGAAAATTTAACAGGGTTAAATTTCAGCTTTTTTAAGCCCGCATGCTAGACATACATACAATCATGTATGTTAGTATATTTTCAGACGATCTGCCTAGCGGGTAGACCCTCACTCCTGCGACCACCGCATTAGACTAGAAGGAAGAGCACGATGAAACTCAATATCAATGGCAAAGAGACCGAGCTGAATGTCAGTGATGACATGCCCCTGTTATGGGCGATACGGGATGTCGCAGGCATGACGGGGACCAAGTTTGGCTGCGGTATGGCGCAATGTGGCGCCTGTACCGTGCACCTGGATGGACAAGCCATTCGCGCCTGCGTGACGCCGGTCAGTGCGGCGGTGGGCAAGCACATCACGACCATAGAAGCCATGCAAGAGGACAAGGTGGGGCAAGCGGTGCAGGCCGCCTGGCAAGACATTGATGTCGTGCAGTGTGGCTACTGCCAGTCTGGCCAAATCATGTCGGCCACCTCTTTGTTAAAGCAGAACCCCAAGCCGACAGATGCCGATATTGATGCCGCCATGAGTGGCAATATCTGCCGTTGCGGGACTTATCCGCGTATTCGTGCCGCCATCCACGCCGCTGCGGCCAAACTGGCTTAAGGAGAGACGACATGAACAATATCAACCTCTCTCGCCGCAGTTTTATCAAGCACACCGCCCTGGTCGCCGGGGGGCTGGTCGTGGCGTTTAGCATCCCTCAGGCCAAGCGCTTTATGAGCGTGGCCAATGCCGCAGAAGCCATGCCACTGCCTGCCCCCAATGCTTTTTTACGCATTGGTGCCGATGACAGTATCACGGTCATGCTCGCGCACAGTGAGATGGGTCAGGGCGTCTGGACGACCTTGCCCATGCTGCTGGCGGACGAACTCGATGCTGACTGGAACTTGATTCGCGTTGAGCATGCCCCGGCGGCTCCAGCGTATATTCATACCGCTTACGGTATTCAGATTACCGGAGGCTCATCGACCACCTGGTCGGAGTTTGACCGTTATCGCCAAGCCGGGGCCCTGACGCGCGCGTTGCTGCTGCAGGCCGCCGCTAAACAGTGGAACGTGCCTGTCGCGGACTTGCGCACCGAGAATGGTGCGGTGATTCATGGCAACCAGCGTTTACGTTATGGTGCCTTGGTGCAAACCGCGAGCACGCTGCCTACGCCCACCAGCGTGACCCTGAAAAAGCCTGAACAATGGAAATTTATCGGCAAGGCCACCAAGCGTCTGGATAGCGCAGAAAAGATCAATGGCCGCGCCAAGTTTGGTCAGGATGTGCAGTTTGACGGACTCAAAGTGGCCATGGTGGCCCGCGCCCCGGTATTTGGCGCCCCGCTGCAAACCATGGATGCGCAAGCAGCCCTGCAAGTGCCGGGGGTGATCAAGGTGGTGAAAGTGCCTACCGGCGTAGCGGTGATTGCGGAACACTACTGGGCGGCCAAGCAGGGGCGCGAAGCGCTCAAGCTGACCTGGGCGCTGGACGCGGCGGAGCGGCCTGACAGCGCTGCCTTGCTCAAGCAGTATCAGACCTTGGCACAGCAGCCGGGCTTACAAGCCGCCAAAAGTGGAGATGTCGCGGCAGCGCAGCCTAAGGCCAAACAGACGTTGCAGGTGGAGTATGTGTTGCCTTACTTGTCACATGCGCCGATGGAGCCGCTGAACTGTGCCGTCAAAATTACTGAAGCGGGCTGCGAGATCTGGACTGGCACCCAGATGCAAACCACGGATCAGGCTGCGGCCGCCAAGATTTTGGGGCTCAAGCCCGAGCAGGTGCTGATTCATACCCAGTTTCTGGGGGGTGGGTTTGGTCGCCGGGCCAATCCGCGTGCCGACTTTGTTTCGGAGGCGGTCGAAGTTGCCAAGGCAGCGGGGCTCCCGGTTAAAACCGTATGGAGTCGTGAAGATGACATCAAAGGGGGGTTCTATCGCCCCATGTTTCTGCATCGTGCCCGCGTGGCACTCGACCAGCAAGGCCACCCGCTGGCCTGGCAACATACCTTGGTCGGGCAGTCCATTATCAAGGGCACGCCGTTCGAGGGCTTTCTGATTAAGGAGGGCGTGGATGGGACTTCTGTCGAGGGTGTGGCGGATTCCCCCTATGTCAAAGGTACGCCGCATCATGATGTACAACTGCATTCCGTGCAGAGTGCGGTGCCGGTGTTGTGGTGGCGCTCGGTGGGCCATAGTCACTCCGGTTTTGTCATGGAGAGCCTGATTGATGAGCTGGCCCATGCCAGCCGCCAGGACCCACTGGCTTATCGTCGCCAGCTGCTCAAATCGCATCCGCGTCATCTGGCGGCGCTCAATCTGGCGGCTGAACAGGCTGGCTGGGGCAAGCCATTGCCCGCCGGCGTGTTCCGTGGCCTGGCCGTCCATGAGTCATTTGGCAGTTATGTGGCGCAGGTGGCTGAAGTCTCCGTGCACAAGGGCGAGGTCAAAGTGCACCGCGTGGTGGTGGCCATCGATTGCGGTTTGGCCGTCAATCCGGATGGCGTGAAGGCGCAGATGGAATCCAGCGTGGCTTTTGCACTGGGCGCAACACTGAGCAGCGAGATCAGCTTCAAGGACGGTCAGGTTGAGCAGTCCAACTTTCATGACTACCAAGTATTGCGCATGAAAGACATGCCCAAGGTAGAGGTGCATATTGTGCCCAGCACCGAAAAAATGGGCGGGGTTGGTGAGCCCGGCGTGCCACCACTGGCGCCTGCGGTCACCAATGCCATTTTTGCCGCCACCGGTAAACGCATTCGTCGTCTGCCTGTGGGTGAGCAACTGGCCTAACGCGTATGCACTCCACTGACTGGGAAGTATTACAGCGCGCCAGTGAATGGCTGCAGCAGGGCTACCGTGCCCACCTGTTCACGGTGATTCAAACCTGGGGCTCGGCCCCGCGGTTACCGGGCGCTATTT
Source organism: uncultured Methylotenera sp. (assembly GCA_964437895.1). GTDB lineage: Bacteria > Pseudomonadota > Gammaproteobacteria > Burkholderiales > Methylophilaceae > Methylophilus. The sequence continues at coordinate 16,583 of CAYTIV010000002.1, read as the reverse complement.
TGGTGGTGCGTGAGGATGGCCATCTGGTAGGGTCGGTGTCTGGCGGCTGTATCGAGGATGATCTGGCCGACCAGGCCAGGCAAGGCAGCTTGCCGGCGCAGGCGGCCGTGCTCGAATACGGCGTCAATCAGGCCGAGGCTCAGCGTTTTGGCATCCCGTGTGGCGGCCAGTTGCGTATTTTTGCCGAGCCCTTGCAGCAGGCGTCGCAGTTGGCGCCCATGTTGCAAAGCTTGGCCGCGCGACGCTTACTCAAACGCTCGGTACATCTGAGCAGCGGCGAGGTACGCCATCAGCTGGTGCAGCCAGAGGGCATGCCCAAACTGCAGGATGGCTGGTTCCACAGTTATTTTGGCCCGCAATGGCGCCTGTTGATTATCGGCGCCAATCAGTTGGGCTCTGTGCTGGCGGCCATGGCGCAGGCGCTGGATTTTCATGTGCTGATTTGTGATCCGCGTGAAGACATGCGCGCCGAGTGGCATGTGGAAGGTGCCGATTGGTTGCTAGGGATGCCGGATGACGTGGTGCTGGATATTGCGCCCGATCCGCATACGGCTATCGTGGCGGTCACCCATGACCCCAAACTAGATGATATGGCCTTGCTGGAGGCGTTGAAGTCTGACGCTTTTTATGTGGGTGCGCTGGGGTCCGTTAAAAATCAGGATAAACGTAAACAGCGCTTGCGCAGTTTTGACCTCAGTGAGCAAGAGGTCAACCGCTTGCATGGCCCGGTGGGTCTGCGTATCGGTAGCCGTACCCCGGCTGAGATTGCGGTGTCCATCTTGGCCGAGCTGATTCAGGCGCGGGCGCAGTTGCAGCAGGCTGGCCTGGCGTCGCCAGCCGAGGCCTGCGCGGTCGCCTAATTTCGCAGATATTGAGTTACGCCAGACCTTGAGTCACGCCAGGTCCTGAGTTATGCCAGGTCCTGCGGCGTATCGATGTCTTTGAGTATGCCCGCGTCCTCACAGGCCCATCTCATCACTTCTTGCTGATGCGCTTGCACCACCGTGCGGGCGCCTTGATCCCCCTCAATCTGCAACAATGCCGGAAACAGATCGGCGGCAAAGCCGACCGGATGACCGGGTTGCCCTTCAAACAGTGGTTGCACAATACGCGCCTCAGTCAGCTGGGCGGCAACAGCAGCAATGGTGGCGGGCTGGATATAGGGCATATCGGCCAGCGCGATGACGACCCCGCGTAGCGGGACGGGCTGCTGTTGCGCGGTTTGAATGCCCAGTTTCAGGCTGTCTGACATCTGTAGATGCGTGTGCTGACAGCACACAACCTGAAAGCCCATCGCTTGCAGGTCGTCTGCCAGTGGCGATGCGGCTTCACGTATGACGGCAATGCTGTGTGGCAGGGCGGTGATGAGGTTGCGTGCGGCTTGCCAGGCCATGCGCGATCCGTCAGGCAATGGCTGCAGTAATTTGTTTTGTGGGCCGAAGCGGCGAGAAAATCCTGCCGCCAGCAAGAGGCCGGCGACCGCCCGGTTTGGCGTGTTGACATGGTTCATGGGGTGAGTATAAAGCAGGGTAACGGTCAACAGAAGCCGCGGACCGTGCGTTGTGTTGCACCCCCTTAATTTTTGGAGCGCCTGATGACCCTGTTTCAACGTGTGTATTTCAGCCTGTGTGTGCTGATGCTGACCATGCCTTTGCTGGCGAGGGCGCAGCTGTCTGCGGGCGACTATCAGTTTGAAGTCAAGGTTGATGGTAGCACTCGGCCTTATAAGGTACATGTGCCGCCTCAATCCACGGCTGGTCAGCCCTTGCCTCTGGTGCTGGTACTGCATGGTGGCCTGGGCAATATGGAGGTGCAAGCCAACGAGCGTTTTTACCATCAGATGTCTGCCGCAGACCAGTATGGCTATATTGTCATGTTTGCCAATGGCTACAGCCGCTTGCCGGGCGGCAAGTTCGCCACCTGGAATGCCGGCGGCTGTTGCGGCCCGGCAGTGAAAAAGCAGAGTGACGATGTGGCGGTGCTACGCGCCATGGTGCTCGACATGCAACAGCGGGCGTCGATTGATGCCAAACGCATCTTTGTCGATGGCATGTCTAATGGCGGCATGATGGCTTACCGCCTCGCCTGCGAACAATCGGCGCTATTTTCTGCCATCGCCTCGGTGGCCGGCACCGATAACACCTTGCGCTGCCAGCCGACGCGCCCGGTAGCCGTGCTGCATATTCATGCCCGTGACGATGATCATGTGCCATTTAATGGCGGTAAAGGTCAGCAGTCCATGGTGGATGTGTCGTTCAATTCCGTGCCGGACACCATCCAGAAGTGGGTCAAGCTGAATCAAGCCAATCCGCAGGCGGAGCGCACCATGGAAGTTGCAGGCGCTTATTGCGAAGTGCACCGCAGTCCGTTGGCCCCGGTGCAACTCTGTGTCACCGAAACCGGTGGCCATTCATGGCCGGGCGGCAGTAAACCGCGTGGCGGGCAGGCGGGTTCCACCGCCCTCGATGCCAATGCGGTGATCTGGGCCTTTTTCAGTGCGCATGCACGCCCCTAAAGGCGATTAAAACGGGATGCTGTAACCCACATACGCCATGGGCTGTATGCGTGTTTCTGTGATGGGGCTCTGATATTGCGCCTGGCTGAGCCGGGTGATAAATGCCCCAAACAGCAATGAGTGATTGGTCATGACCGGCATCACGCCATTGACGCCAGCCTGCCACTCGACGCCGCTGCCTGCCCGGTAGTAGGGGCGGGCAGCGGTGACTTCATCGTTGCGTACGCCATAATAATAATCGTTGAACTTCTGGCTGTTCCAGGTTGCGCCTATTAAGCCGTTCAGCCGTAATTGTGGCGCGCGGATCAGGCTTTTGATGTATTGCGCCTGAAACTGCTGGCCATCGCTATTGCCACTGGCATCGGTCGTCCATTGCAGGTTCACCGTGCCGTAGTCGGTTTGCCAACGTAGCAAGGGTCCAACAAATATTGAAAAATCGCGGTCATTCATGCCGCGTGTACGGTCACCTTTGCTAGCATCCCAGCCAAATTTGGCCTCGGCGGAGAGACCCAAACGGAGGCGTTTATCTTCACTATCGACTAGCCAGACCCCGCCTTGCAGCGCGTTGATGAAAAAACGGTCGCCATAGTTGGCATTGATGATAGGTAAGGCCAGCACGCGGTACTCGTCTGAGCCCGAGGTTTTGGGTAGTACGCCGACACCTAGGCCGTACAGGTTCTGGGCGCGCGGGATCGCTGTTTCTGTTTGACGATCTATACGCGACTCTGCCTGTACATTAAGACTTAAAAAAGCAAATAACAAGCCGCTGCTGGCAACGGCAAGAGGGGGAGTGCAAGTCATGTGGTATATCCGATGGTTGTTATATTTCTGAGTGCTTGAGCCGCTGGCCCGCGATTTAGTTCCGTTGTGCTGGGGCGTAAAACCAAAATGGATGTGTACGGTCACAATGGGCTCACAGGAGAGACAGACATGCAAAGAACACACATGCGATGGGCCAAGACCCTGACATTCATGGGTAGCCTACCTTTTATGGGCGCCATACTCAGCCCTTGGATCGGCATAGACCATCTACACAGCCATTACTTCGTGCTGACGTATGGTGCAGTGATTATTTCATTTTTGAGCGGCATACATTGGGGGCTGTTCATGGCGCATGCACATGACACGCGCCTGAATTTGTTGATTACCAGCAATGTGTTTGCTTTGCTGGCTTGGGGGTCGTTACTGTTGTTGCAGCCGCTGCTGGCGGTATCTGTGCAAATCGTCTGTTTTCTGGTGTTGTGGTTGATTGATAAAAGACTGGTTGCAGAGGCTGTGATTCGGCCTTGGTTTTTCAGGCTACGTACGCAAATCACCGCCATCGTGTTGTTCTGCCTGTGTGTAGAGGCGATGTGGCAATGGCGGTTATCTGTGTAACATTTAAGGCATCGCCTGCTTTAGCGTGAGGATGTGTTGTGCCAGTTGTGCCCCTTCCGTTGGGTCTATGGCCTGAATCGCCGCCTGCATGGACTCCAGCGTGACTACATCTTTCTGTGCCAGTGCCACCCGTGAGAGTGCCAGCATAGCATCGTAATCATGCTGGTTTAAGGCGTAGGCTTTTTTAAAATCCTGCGCTGCCTGTGTCAGTTGCGCGCGGCCCTCTTCGGCTAGGCCAAGAAAGTACCAGGCATCTGCTGACTGGGGTTCATGTTGTGTCCATTGGCTGGCAATGCTGTGCAGGCTAGCCCAATCCGCATTCTGGTACGGGATGACCACCTGCATGAAGTAGGGGCGCTGTTCGGGCGGGACCGCCCAGAAAGGCACCTCGGTAGTTTTGAGCGAGGTGGCCTCCGGGTCTGCCATCAACTCACGTATCCACTCCACGGGTAAGCTGTAATAAAACGCGTGGTGGCCAGGGCTCTTAAAGGTGGTGAGCCCAATCAGGTTGAAGTGCTGGTCAAATAGGGCGCCGCCGCTAGAGCCCATCAGGAAAGCGGCATCCGAGCGCACGATCAGGCCGTGGTCATAAGGGTGTATGCCCTTGATCTTGCCATAGGAAATCTGGGGCACGGGCGCCCCGGCCGGAAAACTCAGGCTAAACACTTCTTCTTCGTATTGCAGGGTGCTGCTGTCACGCATAGGAATGGGTTTGAACGGCAACGGGTCAAACTTGAGCAGGCAGACATCGCGCCGCCAGTTAGCCTTGAGGGCGATGGGCTGGTAGCCATCGCGAAACTTGGCGATATTGGCGCCATTGCTGTTGGCAATCACGTGGCAGTTGGTCGCCACATACTCCGGGCTCACCACCACGCCTGAGCCTCTGCCGTTGGAGCCGCCCGGTATATCGGTGGTGACCATGACTATGGAGTGCCCTAGTTCTAGGGTATCCACAATGCTGGGCTGTGCCTGCGCCATGCCCGTCGCGAGCAGACTGCAAAACAGAATTTTTCTCAACGTCATCAAATGCTCCTGGAATAGCAGCTAGGGTAAGGGCGGTGCGCCTGCTTTTTCAGGCAACTTTGCTGTGACCGATGCCAGCGGTAATGGTTTCTGCGCTGACTCCATCTGTCAGTATTATCTGACACGCAAATCGGCGGCGGCCTACTTATGCTGTCAGAGGCGTTCGCCTTATGATGAGGCGTGAAAAAACAAGATGAAACTGAGAGTATCCCATGCGCGCGACGCGGTCTTACATGTTTCCCAAGCTGGTTTGCCTGAATATGCTGGCCCTGATGATGATTACCTTTGAACACAAGATGCCTGCGGAAGGCAGTTTGTTGCTGAGCACCGCCCAGTCTGGCGAGCGGCCGGAAATCCCGCCTGCGCAGAAGGACTCGGTGACTGCGGCCGCGGAAGTAGTCCCTGCGCCAGCATCTTCTACGCCAATATCTTCGGCGCCTATGCAGCTCGCCACTGCAGAACAGTCTCCCGCGGCGCTTAAAAAAACGGTGTCAGTCAAACGTGTGGTCCATCATCGCACGACCACGCGCAAACCGCATGCCATGCTACATCATACCCAATACGCGGCCTACACGCCGGTCGGCTGCTGCTTCCGTGGCAACTAGCGGCTGATGGCAAGGCGCGCGCAGCGCCTTTGCGGCACCATAGTATGGCCTCCCCTGTGGAGGCTTTTTTGTTGCAGGGAACTTCAAGAGCCAATACACTGACAATCACATATTGCGCGCATCTACAACAACAAAGAAAACCTTATGTTTAAATCATTCTTCCCCGATTCTCGCTGGTTCTGGCCTTCTGTCGTGCTTTGGTCGGTGTTAAGTTGTGCCATCTGGTTTGAATATTCCGTCAGTTTGGGCAGTGTGTTCGGTCTGCATATGGCCGAAGAAGCGCCGGTGATTGGTCTGGGTCATTTTGTCACCGACTCGTTCAAGCTTTTTTATGGTTACTATGCCGTCAGCGTGGCTCTGTTTGCGGCGCTCTGGTTCACCCTTAAGCCCAGCCGCTGGCAGTGGTGGTCTATTGTCGGCTCTGCCTTCATTCTGTTTTCAACCTATTATTCGGTACAGGTGTCGGTGGCTATCAATAACTGGCGCAGACCTTTTTTTGATGGGGTGCAGGCAGCGCTGTCGCCTAACTCCAAGGTGACTACGGCCGAGCTGTATACCTTGATGCTGCAGTTTGCAGAGATCGCCTTTGTGGCGATTTTCATTTATGTCATCACGCGCTTTTTTGTCAGCCATTACATTTTCCGCTGGCGTACGGCCATGAACGATTTTTACACCAGCCAGTGGCCGCAGGTGCGCCGTATTGAGGGGGCCTCGCAACGTGTGCAGGAAGACACCATGCGATTCGCTACTATCATGGAAGGGCTGGGCGTCTCCATGGTAGAAGCGATCATGACGCTGTTTGCCTTTTTGCCGGTGTTGTGGAGTCTGTCGACCTATGTCAGCGAGTTGCCGGTGTTTGGGGCTGTGCCTGCGCCGTTGTTTACCTCGGCGATTGCTTGGTCGATATTCGGTACACTGTTACTGGCGGCGGTGGGCATCAAACTGCCGGGCCTGGAGTTTAAAAATCAGCGTGTAGAGGCGGCTTACCGCAAGGAGCTGGTGTATGGTGAGGATAATGCCGAGCGCGCACAGCCTGCCACACTGGTGGCGCTGTTTCAGGAGGTGCGCAAAAACTATTTCCGGCTCTACTTTCACTACATGTATTTCAATGTGGCGCGTAGCCTGTATCTGCAGGCCGACAATATTTTTGCCTATCTGATTCTGGTGCCCACCATTGCCGCGGGGCGTATCACTTTCGGTATTCTGCAGCAGATTCTGACGGCGTTCTCGCAGGTCAGCAATTCCTTCCAGTATCTGGTGAACTCCTGGACCACCATCGTTGAGTTACTCTCGGTGTACAAACGTCTGACTGCGTTTGAGGCGGCGATCCGCCAGGAAGCCTTGCCTGAGATTGAGCAAACCACGGCTTGATGGTGGCTGAGGGGGCGGGCGCCGATTAGGCGCGCGCACCCACCTGAAAGTGGTCAAACTTAGGTTGCTGCTCGCGCATAAATTGCGCCAACGCTTCGTCAGACAAGGGGCGGCTGTAATAATAGCCCTGACCGACATCACAGCCACTATGCAGTAAAAAGCGGTGCTGGTATTCGGTTTCTATGCCCTCGGCCGTGACCGATTTATGCAAACTCTTACCCAGATTAATCAAGGCGAGCAGAATGTTGCCGTTGGTGACGCTCTGCTCTAGGTCTTGCACAAAGGCCTTGTCTATCTTTAACTCGTCAATTGGATAGTTTTTCAGGTACGCCATATTCGAATAGCCGATGCCAAAATCATCGATGGCGATACACACTCCCAGCCGTTTCAATTGTTCCAAGGTGCGCGTGAACATAGCCTCATCCTTGAAGCGTGCGTTTTCGGTGACTTCCAGCGTGATCAGGTGCGGGGGCACGCGCTCCTGACGCAACACACGTTGCACCGTCTCCACCAGGTTGCCGCGCAAAAACTGTATCGGTGAGACGTTGACCGCGATCGGCACCATATAGCCCCACTCGGTTTGCATGGCTTTGATTTTCTGGCAGGCGGTTTGTAGCACCCACTCGCCGATGGCAAAGATATGCCCGGTTTCTTCGGCCACCGGGATGAACTGGTCGGGCGGAATCAGGCCGCGCTCCGGATGCTGCCAGCGAATCAGGGCTTCCAGCGCACTGATATTGCCGTGTTGCATGTTGATCTGCGGCTGGTAGTAAAGCATCAGCTCCTGCCGTTGCAAGGCGTGCCCCAGCCCGTATTCAATCTCATTGCGTTCGCCCAGCTGTTGCGCCAGTGTGCCACTGAACATCTGCACTTTGTTTTTACCTGCGTTTTTGGCGCTATACAGCGCCGAGTCGGCACAGGTGAGCAAGGTGTCGATCTCGCTGGCGTGGTCCGGGTAAATGCTGACGCCGACGCTACAGGTCATGTTGAACACATAGTCACCGATGGCAATCGGTTGCGAGATGGCCTCCATGACGCGAGCCAGCAGCGGCTCAGCATCTTCGGCGTGGCGCAAGCCGGGATACAGCATGACAAACTCGTCACCGCCAAAGCGCACAATGGCATCGGTGGGGCGCGTGCTGTGTATCAGCCGTTGCGCCACGTTTTCCAGCAGCTTGTCGCCGGCGCGGTGCCCCAGCGTATCGTTAATCAGCTTAAAGTGGTCGAGATCGATAAAGGCAATGGCAATCTTGTGTTGCAGCTTGTCGGCCTCCGCAATCAGGCTGGCCAGCTTGCCGCTGAAGGCATGGCGGTTGAGTAGGCCGGTCAGGTTGTCGGTCACGGCCAGCTGTCGGATCTGCAACTCATGGTTCTTGCGGTCTGTGATGTCTTCGACCGTGCCTTCGTAATACAGAATGTGGCTCTGGGCGTCATACACGGCATGGGCGTTTTCCGAGATCCAGATGGTCTCGCCATCTAGTCGATACACCTCAGACTCAAAGTTTGAGACACGGCCCTGCGCACGGATGGCTTCGGTAAAGTCGTTGCGCCGGTGTTCGTGCACATACAGCTGAGTGCTGATGTTGTTGAGATCGCTGATCAACGCAGTGGGCGAGGCGTAGCCATACAGTTTGGCCAGCGCCGGATTGGCATTCAGGTAAGTGCCCGACTCTGTGGTCTGGAACATGCCCAGCGTGGAATTTTCAAACATGGAGCGGTATTTCTGCTCGGTACTGAATAGCTCGTGCTCTATACGTTTGCGGCCGCTGATGTCCTGGATGATGCCTTCCAGCGCGACCGGCACGCCGTCATCATCAAACACGGCGCTGCCGCGCTCGGCCACCCAGATAGTCTCGCCATTGGCATGCTCGATGCGGTACTCCAGTTCAAAGCGCTGTTTGCGGGCAATGGCTTCATTGATGACAGCTCGGGCGCGCGCACGGTCATCGGGGTGGGTGATTCTCTCGTAAGAAATAGTCTTGTTCAGCAGCAGGTCTTGTGCCGGGTAGCCGGTGAGGGGTTCACAGCCCTTGCTCACATAAATCATGGTCCAGTGGCTGTCATACAGGCAACGGTAGATCATGCCATCCAGATTGTCCAACAAGGTGTCCAGTAGGCGTTGCTGTTGGGCGGTCAGCAGGGAGGTCATGATGTCGTTTTGCATGAGGCTGAAAATCGTCTCGCGGTTCATCAGGCCAGTGCCTGTTCTGTTTGCCGCTGCGAACGCAAGGTCAGCACCTTATCCCACAGGCTCTGCGCCGTGATCAGCGTGAGCATGCTATGTTGCGCCAGATTGGCAATCGCCACGCCTGGGTTGTGACTCTGCCCCTTAAAAAAGGTGGTCATGGGCTGGATCTGGCCGGGTGATAAATAGGGGATTTCACCCAGGGCCGAAACAAATATCCCAAACTTGAGCGCCGATGCTTTGTCTTCAATCACGATAATCTGCCTGTAATCAGTGAAATAGTGCGGATGCCCCAGCATGCGCGCCAGGTCTATCACCGGAATCACCTGCTCGCGGTAGCTGTGCATGCCGGCAATAAAGGGCGCAGACTCGGGCAGGGTGCGTAACTGGTCTTCATCAATGGCCTCACGGACAAAGCGCGCCTCTATGCCCATCCAGGAGTCGCCCACATAAAAAGTGGCATATTCTTGGCTGTCTTCACCTACTTGCAAGAACAGGCTGGGGTTGAATTTGTTGTGGATCACCTGCGCCTCAGCCGTGATGCGTTGGTTGATCTCGTCCACCTTGCCTAGCGGGGTAAAGATCAAGGCAATCACCTTGTTACGGTAACTGTCTTCTGTGCTCTTAAACTCGCGGTAGCCGTATGCCGCATGCGCGCCCACTGCATAATAAGTGTTTTGATAAATCGCGATATCAAACACCTGTTCACCTTCACTCAGTTTGGCGATGCCTGGCATCAAGTCAAACGGTTTGCCGGTGGCAAAATCGCGGTGAGTGCTTGAGATCACGGTCAATTGCTCATTGACGAACAAGGTAAAGCTGCCGCTGACTGGGGTATCCAGTTTGTCGCGCGGGATCACGTCACGCAGCATGGCCTGAAACTGGGGCGCACTGTCGAAGACGATGGCAATGCCGCCGACGATGCTGTTGCCGTCCAGATGGCGGATAGGCGCCGCATACACATAGGTCGGTTTGTGGTCGTAGAGCGGCGTCTGTTCAAACTGCGAGACCACATAATCCTGGGTCGAACTGCAGCTGCGGGTGCGACCTACCCACTCCTCGGTCAGCTGAGTGCCGATTAATGCCTCGTAGTGTCGGTTGGAGACCGCGATCACTTGCCCTTGGCGGTCGAACACGATCAGGTTGTCGTACACCGTGTACAGGCTATTGATGTACTGCAGAATCTCCGTGATTCTGGTTTTGTCTTCACGCTCGAGGTGATTGTTGGCAAGAATGTTTCTAAAGGCGTGCGTCAGCGCCCACCAGCGGACATCGTTGGCACGCTCATACAGATTGCGGTCCATGATTTCAACCGCCAGTTGCGCGTAAAAACTGGAGTTTTCCAGCATCACCGAGACCACGGTCTGATACAGCTCGGACACCATGCTCTCAATGATTTTTTGCGTTTTATGGCCGGTATGGCTGATTTCTGAAAGCAGGCTCTTGGAAAAGTTTTTCTGCTGTGTATTTACATAATTGCTTTGCCAGATGTTGCCGTTCCATACCGACTGGTTCAGCTTGCTCTGAATGTTGGCCGCCTGTTTCGGGATGTTGAGCAGGCTCTCGGAAAAGATCAGCGGGCTACGCATGACTTTACGCAACACTTCGGCGTCAATACGGGTCACCATGGCGTGTATGCTCTGATTGAAGGCTTGCTCCAGCGGAATCATGGCCTGTCCGAGCCAGCCGGGGCCAAAATAGCCCTGATAGCCCTCGGACTGCTTGGTGACACACAAGTATTCGCGCCCGGCAAAACGGGCGATAAACCAGTCCTTATCGGCATCGGCGCACAGCGTGATGCCCAGCGGAATCTGGTAGGGGTCGCTGGAGGCAATCACATTACGTTTTTCATCCAGCAGCACGCCGACGGTCCAGTCGCTGTGATGGATCAGGTTGCGAAAAATCGTATCCAGCTCATTGACGAACTTGAAGCATAGACAGAGGACGCCCAGTGAGCTGTGGCCATCCTTGCTGCGCACCTCGTGCGCATACACCAATGACTTATAGAGGCGGCCATTGATCTCGGTCTCATAAAAGCGCTCTATATAAGGCGCATCGGATTGTTGCGCCAGCTCGACAATCGGATGTCTGTCGTACAGCGTGGTTTGGGCGGCATCCAGCTGGTGCAAGCGTTTGCCTTGCCCATCGAACAGTACGATGTTTTCATACACCGTGTATTTTTTCTGATACTCCTGAAAGCGCACTTCCAGATTGTCCTGATCGTCACCCTGCAACTGGCCGCGGGCATGCTTTTCCAGATAATCCCGCACATCATTGTCGGTGGCAAAAAAACCGATGTCGGCGGTCCGTTCAAACAGGTTGCGTACCAACAGGTTAATAATCTCAAACGCTTTCGATGACAGCTGCGCGGCGGTTTTGTGTAAGGTCTCTTGTGACAGGTGTTGCAACACGTCGTTAGAAATCGTGTTGAAGGCGCTACGGGTTTCCTCCATCTCTGAGCCGGTGCCAGAGAGTTGTGCCATCAGTGCCAGGCTATCCCAGGCGTTTTGCAGCTGATAAATGTGTGAGCGAAAATCATTGACCTTTTTAAAGTGGATAGCCAAGTCTTCAGTTAAAGGCTGTGCGTGCATGTAATGCCTCTTTCCCTATTTCTTTATTATGTATTGCGCAGTGCGACCGAGGTGTTTACAGCAAAATCGGTTCCAACTCGCAGGGTTTGAATTGAAAAAGAACGGCTGTAAAAATGCTTTTATTGCAGTATTGGGCAGTGGGTGGCCGCTAAAGTGGCTCGAAAATCGCTTATTAGGCTGTAAATAGAGCTGTTTATGACGGCTTTTTCGAGAGATGTATTTAGAAATGCTTTTTTATGGTGCACGTTTTACCAAAACGGTGCGGTGTTTAGCGGGGGAATCGCGGTGGCGGGTGGCCACTCTGCCCCCATGTTTGTAGTGATTGAGTTGCCATGATAAATACCATGATAGAAATCCACAGCGTGTCCGAAGCGATTCGGGATGCGGTGGCCCCGGTCTTTCTGTTGACCGGTATCGGATCGATTTTGGGGGTGCTGATCGGTCGGCTCGGGCGTTCTATAGACCGCGCCCGATTTTTGACCGATGCCCCAGAGGAAAAAAGAGCTCGCTTTAAGGATGAGCTCACGATTATTGTGCGCCGGACCAAATGGCTACGGCGGGCCATTGGCCTGGCGACCTTTGCCGCCCTGTGCATCTGTGTTTCGATTGCCAGCATGTTTGTGTCGGTAGAGACGGGCCTGCGTTTACCGCACCTAGTGATGGTTTCTTTTATTATCTCCATGGCCAGCCTGATTTTCGGGCTGCTGTGCTTTTTGCGTGAGATCGTGCTGGCCTCGCGTGAAGTGATCGTGCCCTTTCAGCAGTGGGATCAATCGTCTAAGCACTAGCGATATAGCGCTCGAATCACATCGGTTTGGGTCAGGATGCCCACCAGTTTGCCGGAGGCATCCACCACCGGCAGCAGTTGCAGATGGTGGCTGGTCATGAGCGGGATGCTATGCATCAGATGCATGTCATCGCGGATGGTGATGGCGGGCGTGGTCATGATTTGCCCGACCACTTCGGGCTTGTCGCTATGGGTGGTGGGCGACCAGCGAATCAACCGTTGCAAGGCTGGTGCAACCTCATGGTAGCTAGACGTCCCCGCATGCCGCATAAAGTCTGACAGGCTGAGCAGCCCCAATACCAGATGCGCCTTGTTCACCACGGGAATCGCCGGTTCCGTGTGGGTCAGTATCGATTGCCACGCGGTTTCCAGTGCATCGCCGAATTCCAGCGTCAGTGTGACCGGCCGCATGATTTGCCTGCACTGAATATCCTCCAGCTTACGACGGTAGGCGATCAGCTCGGTTTGTTCCAGCAGCCGTTGTAACTGTTGGGGGTGGATATCCAACACCTCATGAAACTGCCCCAGCGCGGCCTGCACATCTTCTGGCCGGAACCCAAACTGATAGTGCATGTGCGACGGCGTATTGGGGGTGGGTTCTTGCAGCGGGACAGGATAGCGAAAACCGGTCAAACGGTGGTAAAGCCAGGCTGACAGCACCAGCAGCAGGCTGTTGGCCAGCACTGGCCACCAGATAAAGCCATAGCCTAACTGGTGGATGGCATCGCCGCCAAGCACCGCGGTGAGGGCGACCGCACCGCTGGGCGGGTGCAAGCAGCGCAAGGCAAACATCAGGCCTATGGCGCTGAGCATGGCCAGTGCCGCGGCCCACACCAGCGATTGTGGCAGGCATTGGGCAAAAAACACCCCAGCCAGTGCCGCGAGCGTATTGCCGGCCAGTAGCGACCAAGGTTGGGCCAGCGGACTGGACGGCAGGCAGAACAGGATCACGGCCGAGGCACCCATGGGCGCAATCAGAAACACGGCCCCATGCCAGTCGCCCGGCAGGGCTTGCAGGGCAATCAGTCCGGTCATCAAAATGCCCAGCCCGGCGCCCAAGGCAGCCCGGGCGTGGTCGCGCAGGCTGCCGGTCATGCGACGTGGCCAGTAAGGTTTCAATCGTGCAGACAGGTCTGGCATGATTTCCTCAAATCAGCAAAAAACGCAGTGTATCACGGCCCAAGGCCATCCTTTTTAGCGGGCGCAGTATCGTCCTTTGCCTAGATACACACGGTTACAAAGCTTGGGAAACTTAAGCTCCTATACACGGCTCATAGCACAGTAGCGCTCAACCTTGAGTCGCCGCTGTTATGAGATAAAAAAGCAATAAAGGACACCATCATGCAATCGTTCTTACAATCCAGACTCACGCACTGGGTCAGTGTGCCCTTGGCCGTTGCCGCCTTGTTTGGCGCCGGATACTGGGTTCAGGGGTCTACGCTGGTCAACCATGCGCAGGCCACAGCCCCGGTTTCAGCCAATACCATGACCGCCCCCAGTGCTTATATTACTTTGCCTAATTTCGCCAGCATTGCTGCCAGCCAAGGGGCTGCCGTGGTCAACATCAGTGTCACGGGTACCGTCAAGACCGCAGGCGTGCCTGGGGTAGACCCGAATGACCCGATGTTTGAACTGTTCCGTCGCTTCCAGCCTAATCTGCCACAGACCGAAACGCCCATGAGTGGTCTAGGCTCAGGTTTTATCGTGAAATCGGATGGCGTCATCCTCACCAATGCCCATGTTGTCGATAAGGCGGATGTGGTGACGGTCAAACTGTCAGACAAGCGCGAGTTTCAGGCTAAAGTGATTGGTGTGGATAAGCTGACGGATGTGGCTGTGCTCAAAATTGATGCCAAGGATTTGCCTACCGTGCGCATTGGCAATACCGGCAACAGCCATGTTGGTGACTGGGTGGTGGCGATAGGCTCACCATTTGGTTTTGACAACACTGTCACGGCCGGGATTATTTCTGCCAAGTCGCGTGCCTTGCCAGATGAAGGCTATGTCCCTTTTCTGCAAACCGATGTGGCGATCAACCCTGGCAACTCCGGCGGGCCACTGTTTAATCTGAACGGCGAAGTCATCGGGATCAACTCGCAAATTTACAGCCGCAGTGGCGGCTACCAAGGCTTGTCGTTTGCCATCCCGATTGATGTCGCCATGGGCATAGAGCAGCAGTTGCTAGAGAAAGGCAAAGTCAGCCGCGGGCGCTTGGGCATAGGCGTGCAATCCCTCAATCAGGATCTCGCCGCCTCCTTTGGCTTGCAGTCGCCAGATGGCGCGCTGGTGAGCAATGTTGAGAAGAGTGGACCCGCCGACAAGGCTGGCCTGGAGCCCGGCGATGTCATTCTGTCGTTTAATGGCCAGCATATTGATCGTTCCAGCGACCTGCCGCCTATGGTCGCTAGCGCGAAACCCGGCAGTGAGGTCAACCTGCAAGTCTGGCGCAATCGCCAAACGAAAGCGCTGACTGTGCGAGTGGATGAGATGCACACCGCAGAGGCCGCCCCCGCGGCGGTGGCTGACAGCCGTCAATCCAAGCTCGGTATCAGTGTGCGTCCGCTCAATGCCCAAGAGCTGGCGCAGGCACAAATCAAGCAAGGCTTGCTGGTGGAGTCCGTCGGTAAAGGCCCGGCTTCGGCCGCAGGCATTCAAGCCGGTGATGTGATCCTGGCCGTGAACGGAGACCAGGTGAAAAATATCAGCCAGTTGCAGGATAAGCTGACGCAAACAGGCAAAAATGTCGCATTGCTGGTGATGCGCGGGGACGACAAGATCTATGTCCCAGTCAAAATCGGCTAAGCCGGTATAGTGCCTGCCAAAAGCCCCGCGATGCCGGGGCTTTTGCTTGCCTGCGTCTGCACGTCGCCAGATAATTTTGCGACGGTTTCATTTTTGCTGGGTAAAATAACGCGCTATGCAAACATTTCATATTGAACCTACCGAGAACGCGCCCTTGCAAGCAGCATTGGAGCGTCACATTAATCAAAAAACCAAGCCGCTGGGCGCCTTGGGGCGGCTGGAGACGCTGGCGCTACAGCTGGGTTTGATACAGCGTAGCGAGCAGCCAACCCTGCAAAAGCCCACCATGCTGGTGTTTGCCGGTGACCACGGCATCGTCGCCGAAGGGGTGAGCCCCTATCCGCAGGCGGTGACTGCGCAAATGGTGCTTAATTTTCTGAATGGCGGGGCGGCCATCAATGTGTTTGCCCGTCAGCATGGCTTTGCGCTGCGCGTGATCGATAGCGGGGTCAATGCCGTCTTCGAGCCGCATCCCATGTTGGTTGATGCCAAGCTGGGCATGGGCACGGCTAACTTTTTGCATCAGCCCGCCATGACGGCTGATCAGTGTGATGAGGCCATCCGTCGTGGTGCCGAGATCGCGCGCGATGCAGTGGCGCAGGGCTGCAACGTGCTGGCGCTGGGGGAGATGGGGATAGGCAATACGTCCAGTGCCAGTTGCTTGATGAGCGTGCTGTGCGGGCTGCCTATGCACCAATGTGTCGGTCGTGGCACGGGGTTGAGCGATCAGGGGCTGCAACACAAACTGTCGGTGCTGACCTCCGCGCTGCAACATCACCATGTTTCGGCAGACGCACCCTTGCAGGCGCTGGCCGTGTTTGGCGGGCTGGAAGTGGCGATGATGGTGGGCGCCTTGCTGGCCGCAGCAGAAGCGCGCTGCACCTTGCTGATTGATGGCTTTATCGCCACCTCGGCCTTGCTGGTGGCGGCCAAGCTTTACCCGCAAGTGGTCGATTATTGCGTGTTTGCCCACTGTTCTGACGAGAGCGGTCATAGCGTCATGTTGTCTCATTTGCAGGCGCAGCCGCTGTTACACCTCTCCCTGCGGTTGGGCGAAGGCACAGGCGCTGTGCTGGCCTATCCTCTGTTGCAGTCTGCGGTGGCATTTCTCAATGAGATGGCCAGTTTTGACAGTGCGGGTGTCAGCGGGCAAATTCAGTGAAGCAGCAGTGGCGCTATTTTTTGCTGGCGGTAGGTTTTTTTACCCGGGTGCCGGTACCTGCGCTGCCTGATTTCCGCGAGGAAGAGCTTAATCATGCCGCGCGATATTTTCCACTGGTCGGTGTGTTGGTGGGTCTGTTGGCTGCCATCAGTTGGTGGCTGGCCC
>CAYTIV010000001.1:0-49464 GCA_964437895.1 uncultured Methylotenera sp. | reverse complement strand
ATGCTGCCAAGCGCCACAGTCGGATTACTGTTGGGAGTTTGGCTGTTTCAGCAACAGGCGATGCTGTGGTCGTGGTTCGCCTGGGTCCTCTGGTTATTGGGTTTACTCCTGGCCTTTGGGCTGGCGGCGCACACGCGTCGGCAGGGGCGGCGTTGGGGGCAACTCGTCCTCATCATGGTGCTTATGGCCGCGCTGGGCTTTGCCTGGGCACAAGGGCGCGCTTGGTGGCGCTTCCAATCCGCGTTGCCAGCCGCCTGTGAGCAGCAGGCGATCCCCGTGCAAGTGGTGTTGGTGGGCGTCCCTGCCCGCAATGATCGTGGTCAGCATGTTGATGCCGTCATCGAAAAGAGTTTTGATCCCGCCTGTCCGGTGTCCGCCCGTGTGCGCCTGCATCTATATCACCAACGTTATCAGGGCCAGTCTCCCCCAGTGCCGCTAGAAGGGCCGCTGTTACAGGCTGGCGAGCGTTGGCGCGTGTCGGTCAAACTGCGGCGGCCACATGCCACGCGCAATCCGCATGGCTTTGATTATGCTGCCTGGTGTCTGGCAAATCAGATTGCCGCCAGCGGGCACATGATCCGCAAAGCGCCCATGCAGCGACTACACACACAGGCCTGGCGGCCAGATGCGCTGGTGGCCAGCTGGCGCGCAGCCGTGGGACAACGCATCACACAGGTGCTGGGCCATACGGCCGCCAGTGGCGTGGTGCGGGCGCTGGTGATTGGCGACGATAGCCAGATTTCGCGGGCCGACTGGCAATTGTTTGTCGATACTGGGATCAATCATCTGGTCAGTATTTCCGGGTTGCACATCACCATGCTGGCTTCGCTGGTCATGACACTGACCGCCTGGGCATGGTGTCGCTTTCCAGCGTTGGTGGCACGCTGGCCCGCATCGTTGGTGGCCGGGGGCGCAGGGGCCCTGGCCGCGACCGCTTATGCCTTATTGGCGGGCTATTCCATTCCCACCCAGCGCACCCTGTATATGTTGCTGACCGTGCTGGCATTACGCCGCCTCAGGCGACCATTACCGTTTTCGTGGATGTTGGCCGTGGCGCTGTGGATGGTGCTGCTGGTGGATCCTTGGGCGGTGTTAGCGCCGGGTTTCTGGCTCTCCTTTGGCGCCGTGGCGTTGCTGGCCTGGGGCATGGGCGGGCGCTTGCGTCCGCTGGGCGGCTGGCAGGCGGCCGTACGCGCACAATACTTGATCACGCTGGCCTTCGTACCCATTCTAATGAGTCTATTTAATCAGGTGTCTGTCGTCTCGCCCTTGGCCAATGCCGTGGCTATCCCCTTAGTGAGCCTGGCCGTGGTGCCGTTGTCAATCGCTGGCGCCTTGCTGTCTGTGGATGGTTTGTTGCAGTGGGCAGCCGCGTTGTGGGAGGGCTGCGCGCAGGCCCTGCATTGGCTGCGGCAATGGCCCTGGGCCGTCAGCTACTGGCCGACCCCGCCGCTGTGGGCATGGGCGCTGGCCATGGTGGGAGTGCTGGTGGCTTTGATGCCCCGTGGCTGGCCGCTGCGCTGGGCCGGCCTGTTATGTACCTTGCCCTTGCTGATGCCGCAACCGACGCTGTTGCGTGCAGGACAAATGCGCGTCACCGTGCTAGATGTCGGGCAAGGGCTGAGTGTGCTGGTGCAAACGGCCCGCCATAGCATGCTCTATGACGCCGGGCCGGCCTATGACGAGGAAAGTGATGCCGGGCAGCGTATCGTGCTGCCGTATTTACGGCATTTAGGCCTGTCTAGGCTCGATATGGCGGTGGTGTCTCATGATGACAGCGATCATGTGGGCGGCATGGCCTCGGTATTGGCTGGCGTGCCCGCACGGCAGCTACTCAGTTCGCTGCCGCCTGAGGCGACCTTTTTCAGCCGCTGGCATGCGCTGGTACCAAGGCAGTCACTGCCACATGTGCCGTGTCATGCCGGTCAGCATTGGCAATGGGATCAGGTGACGTTTCAGGTGCTGGGCCCAGAGGCCGCGCTCCCTG
Organism: uncultured Methylotenera sp.; assembly: GCA_964437895.1. GTDB lineage: Bacteria > Pseudomonadota > Gammaproteobacteria > Burkholderiales > Methylophilaceae > Methylophilus. Next base: position 47,477 of record CAYTIV010000001.1, on the reverse strand, counting down.
CCTCGGTACGCGACAATGACAGAAGCTGTGTCATCCTCGTGGTTTCTGCGCATGGGCGGCTGCTACTGACTGGCGACATTGAGGCTGCTGCCGAGCGCGCCTTGCTGACCAGCCAGGCATCACAATTGCGCGCTGACGTGATGACCATGCCGCATCATGGCAGCAAGACCTCTTCTACGCCGACCTTTTTGCAACAGGTGCAGCCAGCGCTGGCGATTGCCACCGTCGGCTACCTGAATCGCTTTGGTCATCCCAAGCCGCAAGTACTGCAGCGCTATCAGGCGCTGGGTAGCCGTATTTTGCGCTCTGATACCGATGGTGCCATCTTGCTCGACTTTGTTCAGGGCGCGCAGCCGTCTGTGGTGGCTTGGCGCAGCGTGGCGCCACATTACTGGGAATCACCGCCCGCGGCCACGGGCCGTGCCATGTAACGGCGGCGATACCGTACAAAACTTGCCCTCGGGCGAGGTTAACGCTAAAGTAGCGGAAGTTTATAAAAACAACAGGAGTATATGCTGTGTGGGAAATTATTTTAGCGGCCGGCTGGCCTATCTGGCCTCTGATTATTGCCTCTGTGATTGCCTTGGCGATTATCGTGGAGCGTTCATGGGCACTGCGTGCCTCAGTGGTCACGCCAGAGCAATTGTTGCCTGAGGTACAAAACTGGCTGCAACAGGGGGGAGTCACCCGTGAAACGCTGAGCCGCCTTGAGGCACACTCATTATTGGGCAAGGTATTTGCGAGTGCTTTGGCCAACAGCAGTAATTCCCGCGAAGTTACCAAAGAGGCGATTGAGGAAACGGGTCGTGCCGTGGCGCACAAGCTGGAACAATATCTGCCAACGCTGGGCACTATTGCGACGGTGGCTCCGCTGCTGGGTTTGCTGGGGACGGTGATCGGGATGGTAGAACTGTTTGGCTCCTTTACCAATAGCGGCCACGACGTGGCACAGTTTGCCCGCGGCATCTCCGTGGCGCTGTACAACACGGCGGCCGGTATTGTGGTGGCGGTGCCTTCCATGATTGCCTACCGTTATTTCCGTGGCAAGATCGATGGTTTCTTGGTGGACATGGAGCAGCAGGCAGTCAAATTGGTAGAAATTATTCACGGTCATCGCGGGTAACGCGCTCGGCTACTGCCAATCAATAAAGGTAATCTCATGAATTTCAAACGTGGTGTGCGTGACGAGGAACTGGAAATCAACTTTATTCCGTTGATTGACGTGTTGCTGGTTATTATCATTTTTCTGATGGTCAGTGCGACGTTCTCGCGTACCAGTGAATTGCAAATCAATCTGCCTACGGCAGATGCCAATGCACCACAGGAAAAACCGCTGACCATTACCGTGGATGTCGATGCCAGTGGCCGTTATTTGGTCAATGGTAAAGAGGCCAATGGTGCGGTGGTGGCCGATTTGTCTGCGGCCCTGACCCAAGCCGGTGCGCAAGGGCCTGCTGGTAAAGAGCCCACCATTATCATCAATGCAGATGGCAAAGCTACACATCAATCTGTGGTGAATATCATGGAAGCCTCACGCATGGCCAACTATACCCATATCACCTTTGCCACGCAGGTGAACGCCCGCTGATGCTTTACGGGGTACACATGGGTGTCCTCCTTCAACAAGCCCGTCAATTTTGGCGGGCTGTTTGTTTTTAGTTTGCCCGAGAAAACGCATGGCGCGAAAATCCGCTTCTGAATCCGTCCATATCCCTGACCCAGTCAGGTTGTACAAACGCCTGTTTGCTTACGCCTGGCATTACAAAATGCATTTCGCGGTCTCGATGTTGTCGACAGCGATTCTGGCCTCCAGCAATACCCTGTTTCTGGCGCTGATCAAAAAAGTCACCGATGAAGGCTTCGCCAAGTCCGCCGGCCAAGACGCCTATGTGCTGCCACTGATGTTGTTTGGTCTGATGGCGGTGCGCGCAGTGGCCGGATTCTTTTCCGTGTATAGCCTGCGCACGGTGGCCAGACGTGTGGTGGAGGTGCTGCGCAAGCAAATGTTCGCCAAATTGTTGATGCTGCCGGTGAGTTTTTTTGATGCTAACTCCAACGGTTTGCTGGTGTCCAAAATGACGTATGACATCGAGCGGCTATCGACGGTGGTCACCCGCTCGGCACTGAATGTGCTGCGTGATGTACTGACGGTGATTGGTCTGATTGGCTACATGCTTTATCTGGACTGGCGTCTGACGCTGATTTTTGCCCTGGTGGCGCCCATGATGGGGCTATACCTGGCGCGGACCACGCCCAAGTTGCGTGCCAATGCCAAGAAAGTGCAACAGGCCGTGGGCGAAATCACCAAAACTGCTGAAGAGGCGATTGCCGCGCAGCGTATCGTCAAGATTTTTGGCGCGCAGGCGTTTGAAAATGACCGCTTTGGCGAGGTGGTGAGCCGTAACCGTCAGCTGGAATTACGTACAGCCAGAATCTCCGGGTTGAATAGCTTTGTCATTGAAATCTTGTCTGCGCTGGCATTGGGGCTGGTGGTGTTTTATGCGCTGGCACAATTTACCGTCGGCGAGTTTGCTGCGTTTGTGGGTGCGTTGATGATGCTGATTGCCCCGATCAAACACATCACGGCTGCCAACGAAGATCTGCAAATCGGTCTCGCGGCGGCGCAGAGTGTGTTTGATGTGCTCGATATCGAGAACGAGGTCGATCATGGCCACTATCAAGTGGCCAGGGCACAAGGCGCATTGCGTTTTGATCAGGTGACGGTACGTTATGCACAAGCCAAAAAAGATGCACTGACGGCGCTCAGCTTTGATATTGCTGCCGGTGAAAAAATCGCGCTGGTCGGCCGCTCCGGCAGTGGCAAGACAACGCTGGTCAATCTGCTGCCACGCTTTTATGAGTCGCAAGCGGGGCAGGTACTTTTGGATGGACATGATGTCCGGGAGTACCAACTGGAGAACCTGCGTGCGCAGTTTTCGCTGGTCAGTCAGGATATCGTGCTGTTTAACGATACGCTGTTCAATAACATTGCCTATGGGGCCTTGCGCGAGGCCAGCGAAGCCGAGGTGATTGTTGCGGCCAAGGCGGCGAATGCCTGGGAGTTCATCCAGCAGATGCCGCAGGGGCTACAAAGCGAGATCGGTGACCGTGGCGTACGGTTGTCGGGTGGGCAGCGTCAACGCATTGCCATCGCCCGCGCTATTTTAAAAAATGCGCCGGTGCTGTTGCTAGATGAAGCGACGTCGGCGTTGGACAGTGAGTCCGAATTACATGTGCAGCAAGCGCTGGATCATTTGATGCGTGACCGCACCACCATCGTCATTGCGCACCGATTGAGCACCATAGAAAACGCCGACCGTATTTTTGTCATGGACCATGGCAACATCGTCGAGAGCGGCTCTCATCAGGCGCTGCTGGCGCAAAACGGGTATTACAGCCGGCTCTATCACAAACAGTTTCAGGACGACTGATGCTCAGCACCTGGTTCGAGCAACAATGGCAGGCAAACACTTGGGCACAAGTCTTGTTGCGGCCCTTGTCATGGTTGTTCGCACTGCTGACGGCCTTACGTCGCCAGGCCTACCGCTGGCACCTGCTGCCCAGCACCGCCTTGCCGGTGCCTGTGATTGTGATAGGCAATATTTCTGTGGGTGGCGTCGGTAAGACGCCGCTGGTGATTGCCTTGGCCCAGCAGCTGCGAGCGGCAGGCTATACGCCCGGACTATTGAGCCGCGGTTATGGCGGTCAGCAGACGGGGGAGGTCAGGGCGGATAGTCTGGCTAGCATGATGGGCGATGAGCCCGTGCTTCTGGCGCGGCAGACCGGCTGTCCGGTCTGGGTACATCGCAAACGGGTGTTGGGCGGCCAGGCCTTGTTGGAACGTTACCCAGCGGTGGATGTGCTGATTTGCGATGATGGCTTGCAACACTATGCATTACAACGCGATCTTGAAATTGCGGTGGTACAGCGTCCGCTGGGCTTGGGTAATGGCTGTTTGCTCCCCGCGGGGCCACTGCGTGAGCCGCTTAGCCGTCTGCAGCAGGTGGATCTGGTGGTCGAAACCGGCCACTTGCCCGCCACGCACGCGCATGCCCTCAGCTATCAGTTAGCATTGCAGGCGGGTGACTGGACTGCGGTTTCCGATTTTAGCACCCACACGCGCGTGGAAGACTTACAGCCACAAGCGCTGTTGGCCGTGGCCGGCATTGGCCATCCACAACGTTTTTTTGCGACGGTGGCGGCGCAGGGCTTGCACTGTGAGCAACGGCCGCTGCCGGATCACCATGCTTACTCAGCGACCGATGTTGCTGCCTGGCGTGGAAAAACCTTGCTGATGACGGAGAAAGATGCCGTAAAATGTCAGTCATTGGGGCTGGAAAATGCCTGGTTTTTGCCCGTGAGGGCCGTGCTGACGCCGCTTGGACAAACGCCAGCCCTGATAGAAACCGTCACTCGCTTATTGAAACAACGCATGCAACAACGCAAAGGAATGTGCAAATGAATCCCAAATTACTGGAAATTCTGGTGTGTCCAGTGACCAAAGGGCCCTTGGTCTATGACAAGCAGGCACAGGAGCTCATCTCCAAAGCCGCCCGCCTAGCATTCCCGGTGCGCGATGGCATCCCGGTCATGCTGGAGGATGAAGCGCGTCGTCTTGAAGAACACGAATACAGCGAATAAGCATGTTTAAAGTCGTTGTGCCTGCCCGATTTGCCAGTACCCGTTTGCCGGGCAAACCTTTGCTGGATATTGCTGGTAAACCCATGGTGGTTCGCGTGGCTGAACAGGCCGCCCACAGCGCCGCCAGTGAGGTGGTGATTGCCACGGATCACGCCGAGGTGCTGCAGGCGGCACAGCGTCATCAACTGCACGCCGTGATGACGCGTGAGGATCATGTGTCAGGGACGGACCGCATTGCCGAAGTGGTGGTGCAGATGGGCTGGCCAGATGACATGATTGTGGTCAATGTGCAGGGCGATGAGCCTTTAATTGATCCTGCACTGATTAATAACGTGGCCCACACCTTGGCCGCAGACGCGCAGGCTGTGATGTCTACCGCCTGTCATGCCATTCATGATGAAGTCTCTTTTAGTAGCCCTCATGTGGTGAAGGTGGTGCTGAATGCCAAGCAACAGGCCTTGTATTTCAGTCGGGCGGCGATTCCGTTTCCGCGTGATGCCCAGCATCGCCAGTCGTTAACGGCTTACCGGCATATTGGTATTTACGCCTACCGTGTGGGTTTTCTTAAACAGTACGCCAGTCTGCCGGTGACGGCGCTAGAACAGATTGAGAGCCTAGAGCAATTGCGGGTCCTCTACCATGGCTACCAGATCGCGGTGACCGTGACCGCTGAAGCGCCGGCGACCGGGGTGGATACGGCTGAGGATCTGGCCAAGGTCAGGGCGGTGTTCAGCGCATAAATGCACGACGCTGCCCGGGCTGACGTTAAACAAAAAAGCCTCACCATTCGGTGAGGCTTTTTTTATGTCTGGTACGACATCTTGCGCCACATGTTGTGTTTGGCCGGGTGGTGAGCCTTAGTCGTCTTTGTTGCGGCGCACAACAATCGCACCGATAAAGGCGATGCCAAGCAGGATCATGCTATGGGTCTCAGGCTCAGGGACTGGCAGGGGGGCGGTAGCGGCAAATACTGGGCTAGTGGTCAGTAAACACAGGGCTGGAATAAGTATTTTTTTGAGCATAGGGTTCCCCTGATAAAGGTTTTTCGTTGGCTGAAAACCATTATGCCCAAGCAGACTCGCCAAAAAAATAGCCCATTGGGGCCAAGGCGTCTGCTGAAATCAGGTACGAAAAATGAAGTAGACGGCGCCCATCATGCACAGGCCCGCCCATAGAAAATCCCACTTCAGGGGTTGCTGCATATACATCACGGCAAACGGAATGAACATGACCAGCGTGATGACTTCCTGCAAGATTTTGAGCTGTGCCAGCGTCAGCTGCGTAAAGCCGATACGGTTGGCGGGTACCTGAAAACAGTATTCAATCAGGGCGATGGCCCAGCTGGCGATGATGGCGAGCCACAGCGGTTTCTGATGCAGGTCGCGCAAGTGGCCGTACCAGGCAAACAGCATGAACAAGTTAGCCGCCGACAGCAGCAAAATGGTTTTGATCAGGGTAAACGACATGCTGGAGACCAGAGACGAATGCCGGCGCGCAGCATCACAGCTGAGCGCCGGGGATGGACGACAGGATTAGATGGCTGCTTCGCCGGTTTCACCGGTACGAATGCGAATGACCTGCTCAACGGAGGTGACAAAAATCTTGCCATCACCGATTTTGCCCGTGTGTGCGGCTTTGATGATGGCTTCAATCGCACCATCGACCATGTCTGCCGCCAAAATCACTTCAATTTTGATTTTGGGCAGGAAGTCCACGACGTATTCGGCGCCGCGGTATAACTCGGTGTGGCCTTTCTGACGACCAAACCCTTTGACTTCCGTCACGGTCAGGCCATTGACGCCAATGGCAGACAACGCTTCACGCACTTCATCCAGTTTAAAGGGTTTAATAACGGCTTCTACTTTTTTCATACGCGCTCCGTGGATAAAACTTTGACTACATTCTACGCAAGCAGACCTGTTTATTCAAATGTCAGCTTACATGTGATTGGGTAACGGCGGTCTTTGCCAAAACCGCGCTCTGTAATGCGCACACCGACGGCGGCCTGTCTGCGCTTGTATTCGTTGCGATCTATCAAACGCGTTACGCGTCGCACGTCTGCCTCACTGTAGCCTAGGCGAATGATCGCTTCAGGGCTCAGGTCTTTTTCAACATAGGCTTCCATGATGGCATCCAGCACGTCGTAAGGCGGCAGGCTATCCTGGTCGGTCTGGTTGGGGCGCAGCTCAGCGCTAGGCGGGCGTGTGATGATGCGCTCAGGAATCACCAGGCCTTGCTGGTTGCGATAGCGTGCCAGGCGGTATACCAGGGTTTTGGGGATGTCCTTGATCAGGGCAAAACCGCCGGCCATATCGCCGTACAGTGTGCTGTAGCCGACGGCGGTTTCTGATTTATTTCCGGTGGTAAGTACCAGGCTACCGAACTTGTTGCTGATGGCCATCAAGAGCATGCCGCGTATCCGCGCTTGCAGGTTCTCCTCGGTGGTATCAAAGGTCTGACCGGCGAATTCGCCAGACAAACTGTCACAAAAGCCCTCAAACAGCGGTTTGATGGGGAGTACGCTATAAGCGACATCCACCAGTGCGGCCATTTCAGCGGCATCATCCACGCTGATGCCAGCCGTGAACTCCGAGGGCATCATGACCGCCTTCACGCGACCCTTACCCAGTGCATCGACTGCCACGGCCAGCGTCAGCGCCGAGTCTATCCCGCCCGAGAGGCCCAGCACCACGCCTGGAAAACCGTTCTTGTTGATGTAATCCTGCAATCCCAGCACCAGTGCCTTGTAGACGGCGGCTTCGGTGCTGAGAGGGGGGCTGATCTCAGTGGCTTCGGGTTCTGTCTGTTGCAGCGTCAAGTAGCCCAGCCGGCTTTCAAACTGGGGCAACTCCTGCACCAGCGTGCCGTGACTGTTCATGCTGAATGAGCCACCATCAAACACCAGTTCATCTTGGCCGCCCACCATGTTGGCATACACCATAGGCAGCCCGGTTTCGCGGATGCGGTCGCGCAATACCTGATAGCGGGTCTGCTGTTTGTCGATGTGGTAGGGTGAGGCGTTGATGGTCAGCAAGACCTGTGCGCCAGCCTGTAGGGCTTGCAGGGCCGGGCCGGGTTCCCAACTGTCCGCGCAAATCAGCACACCATAGCGTACACCATGCCACTCAAAGACGACAGGCAGTTCGCCAGCCTCAAAGTAGCGCTCTTCATCGAACACGCTGTAGTTGGGCAGGTGGTGTTTGTGGTAGGTGGCTTGTACCTTGCCAGAATGGATTAAGGAGGCGGCGTTATAGCGTTTACTGCCCACTTGGTGCGGGTGGCCTACAATCACGGCGATTTCTGGCGGTAACTGCTGTGTGAGCCAGGCCAGCGTGCGCTGGCAGGCATTATGAAAGTCCTGACGGAACAGTAAGTCTTCAGGCGGGTAACCGCATAAGGCCAGTTCAGGCGTCAGCATCAGGCGAGCACCCGCCGCATAGGCTTCCTGGGCTTGTGCGAGCAGACGTTCTGCGTTTTGCTGCATGGCACCAACCATGCAGTTCATTTGAGCAATTGCGAGTTTCATGGGGGCCAGATTCAGTATTTGCCGCCAGCGCGTTTGATCAGCTCCACCATGGCGGGGTTCTGACCCTTGAGGGCATACACATAGGCGGTTAAGCCATATTGATCACGGGTTTTGACATTGGCTGCATGCGCCAGCAGTAATTCGGCCATCTCCGGCGCATTGTTGCTCACGGCCAGATGCAGCAATGGCGTGCCTTCACTGTCTTTATGGTTGGCATCTGCCTTGTGCTCTAGCAGGGCCTTGGCCACTTCAAGTTGATTCTTGGTCACGGCCCAGGTTAATGCGGTCCAGTCGTGCTCATCTTCCTCATCCACTTTGGCACCATGTTCAAGGAGGTAGGTGGTGGCAGGCACATGACCCTCGCGGGCGGCAATCATGAGCGCCGTGGTGCCCAGTTTATCCTTAAGATTGGCGTCCGCGCCATGGGTGAGGATGGCGGTCAGCGTAGGCACATCGCCGCTTTTGGCAGCATACATCAGCACGGTCTTGCCATCTGAGGATCTTACATTGGCATCAAAACCACGCGCGATAATCAGCCCCACCACCTCGCTAAAGCCTGAGGTCGCGGCCAGGCCGAGCGCACTCCAGCCAGCAGGGTCGCGCACTTTGACGTCTGCGCCTTTTTCCAGCAGCACCTTCACGGCATCCAGATTATTTTTCTTGGCGGCAAACATCAGGGCCGTCCAACCGCCCTGGTCTTTACTGTTAATCTCCGCGCCATGCGCCAGCAATACCTTGATCACTTCGGCCTGATTTTTGCGGGCTGCATACATCAGCGCATTGATTTTATCGCTGTCGGTCACATTGGGATTGGCGCCGCTTTTGAGCAAGGCCGTCACGGTCGCGACATCGCCTTTGGAGGCGGCGATGAGCAGATAGGAAATATCGGCACTGGTATTCACCGGCATCTCATCTGCCGGTGTTTTGCTGGCCGCCTGTGCCGGCCATGCCAAGCCCAGGCTGGCAGCGAGGCAGAGCACGCCACACAGGCGCCGTGTCAAAAGGCGATACGTCATGCCGTGTCCTTTACTCAGGTTGTCGCATGTTTCTGGATGGCGGCGAGCACGGCTTCACCCAGCCCGGCCGGGGAGTCCGCGACGACACAGCCTGCGGCTTCCAGCGCAGCGATCTTGTCTTCAGCGCGGCCAGAGCCGCCAGAGATGATGGCGCCAGCATGGCCCATGCGTTTGCCTTTGGGCGCCGTCAGACCAGCAATATAGGCCGCGACTGGCTTGCTGACATGGTGTTTGATGTAGTCTGCCGCGGCTTCTTCGTCACTACCACCAATCTCACCCACCATGATGATGGCTTCCGTTTCTGGGTCGTTTTCAAACAGTTGCAAACACTCGATAAAGTTCAAGCCTTTGATGGGGTCGCCACCGATGCCGACGCAGGTGGTTTGCCCCAAACCCAAGGCTGTCGTTTGGTGCACGGCTTCGTAGGTGAGGGTGCCGGAACGAGACACCACGCCCACTTTGCCACGCTGGTGTATGCTGCCTGGCATGATGCCAATTTTGCATTCGCCTGGGGTAATCACGCCCGGGCAGTTGGGGCCAATCAGCTTGGTGCCGTTGGCGCGCAGTGCCGCCTTGACGTTGAGCATGTCTAGCGCAGGAATCCCTTCGGTAATGCAGACGATCAATTCAATGCCGGCATCTGCCGCTTCTAAAATGGAGTCTGCGGCAAACGGTGGAGGTACATAGATCACACTGGCATTGGCCTGTGTGGCTTTGACTGCCTCACGCATGGTGTTGAACACGGGCAGGTCAAGATGGCGTTGGCCGCCTTTACCTGGCGTGACGCCACCGACCATTTGCGTGCCATAGGCCAGCGCCTGTTCCGAGTGAAAGGTGCCTTGTTTTCCGGTAAAGCCTTGGCACAATACCTTGGTATTTTTATCCACTAAAATTGCCATGACTACACACCTTTACTGACTGCGTTCACTGCCTGCTGGGCTGCATCTGTCAGCCCCTCGGCAGAAATAATGTTCAAGCCGCTATCGCGCAGCATCTGCTTGCCGAGTTCGACATTAGTGCCTTCGAGACGCACCACGACCGGAATGGTCATGCCCACTTCTCTCACCGCGGTGATGATGCCAGTTGCAATGATGTCGCAACGCATGATGCCGCCAAAAATATTGACCAGAATGGCTTTGACATTGCTGTCTGCCAGAATAATCTTAAAGGCCTTGGTCACGGTTTCCGCGGTCGCGCCGCCACCGACATCGAGGAAGTTGGCTGGCATGCCGCCATGCAGTTTGATCAGATCCATCGTCGCCATGGCCAAGCCCGCGCCGTTGACCATACAGCCGATATTGCCATTCAGTGCAATATAGTTGAGGCCACTGTGATGCGCTTCGGCTTCCTTTGCATCGTCCTGTGACCAGTCACGGATTTCGGCAAACGGCTTTTGACGATACAGCGCGTTGTCATCCACGGTCATCTTACAATCCAGTGCCACCAGCTTGCCATCGGCCGTGACAATCAGCGGATTGATTTCCAGCAATGACAGGTCGTTGTCTTTGAATAATTTGTACAGGCCTTTGGCCAGTTTGCTGAAGGCTGCGATCTGGTCGCCGCTCAAGCCCAAGCCAAACGCCAGGTTACGTGCCTGATAGTCGACCAGGCCATTCAGCGGGTCACAGACTTCCTGCAGGATTTTTTCTGGCTGGGTGGCTGCAATCTCTTCAATATCCATGCCGCCAGCGCTAGAGGCCACCATGACCACGCGTTCCAGTGTACGGTCTACCAACATGGAGAGGTATAACTCGCGGGCAATCGGCAAGGTCTGCTCGACCAGTACCTGATGCACAGGCTGGCCATCAGGCGCGTTCTGATAAGTCACCAGATGTTTGCCGAGTAGGCTGCCAGCCACCGTTTGCGCTTCCAGCGCAGACTTGACGACCTTGACGCCGCCAGCTTTGCCGCGGCCACCCGCGTGGACCTGTGCCTTGACTACCCAAGCTTCGCCACCCAGTTCTTTGGTGGCGGCTGCGGCGGCTTCTTCGGATTGAACGACCAGACCGGTCGGCGTCGCCAAACCGTACTTTTGCAGTAACTGTTTGGCCTGATATTCGTGCAGATTCATGAAATTAGACGGAGTGTGTGGTTAAGGGTCTATTTTCGCGCAAATACCCCTGCAAGGCTAGACTACAAACAAAAAAACCGCACAGAAGTGCGGTTTTTCATGATCAGGATCAGCTTACAAATCCTGTTCCCAGGCATTACCGTAAATTTTGTCCTGACGCGACAGCACCAGCATCTGGTACATGCTCACCACCCACATATAGCAGGAGGCGAAACTGTAGCCTATGCCGCCGATGATGGTGAGCCAGGCAAAATGCGGTGAGAGCTTGGTCAGCCACCATGACATGACGTCCATGATCAGGAAGGCAAACGGGAACGCAATTGCCACGATTTTGGCTGCTTTGGGCACATTGACGGCAAAGCTGAAAATCAGGCCAATAAAAAAGAAAATAAAACTGATGCCAAACAAGTGGATGTGCGATACGCGGGTCAGGCCACTGATGGTAGCGCCGTCATTGACCTCTGCCCGTGATTTGACCTCCTCATACTTGGTAAAGTTGGGGATGCCTGGAATGTTGCTGTGGCAGACGATACAGTGTTGCGCAAATACCTGTTTGTAATGAGACTCCCACTGGTCTTCGGGCGCACCTTGTTGCGCCCACTTGATGATGTCTTCGCGCACCTGAATAGGCGCTTTGTCTGACATGGAACCATTGAGTTTGCTGGCCAGTTTAGTACCGCTACGGTCACCGTAATAGCTGTAGACAATGTCATCTACGGACAGGCCGAATTTGCCATCGGCCATGCCATGCGTCAGCATGATTTGCAGGCCCGCCATGCACAGCCCCACGCCGACCACCAGCAGATAGCCGATGAACAAGGCCTTGAGCGGCAAGGGCAGATTGGGTAGGTTAAGCCATGGTAAAGCGCCAGTTGATTGTTTCATAGGTTCCCCGGAGTGTTTAGTTTGCAGCAAGCATACCATCGGCCCTGGCAATTTAAAAACGCAAATACTCCCTAAAAACCGCCTGTACTCAGCGTTTGTGGGTTCCGGTATAATCGCCGTTTTGTTCACACTGCGGTTGTTATCATGCGTTTAGTCGTTCAGGGACCAGCCATTTCCATGGCGCATCTTTCTCATATCCATGGTCTGGTGGGGGGGCACGCCCAGTTCACGCAGGTGGCAGAACATGCCTATTACCTGCCCGTGGCTGACGGTGCTTATGAGGCTGTGATGGCTTTTTGTGCCGAACAGCAGATCGACGCCGCATTGGTGCAGGATCAGCATCGCTTGCAGCAGATGGGCTTGTGTGTGATGGACATGGATTCGACGCTGATCTCGATCGAGTGCATAGACGAGATTGCTGACATGATGAATCTCAAGCCCCAGGTGGCCGAGATCACTGAGGCCGCCATGCGTGGCGAGCTCGATTTTGCGGCCAGCCTGCGCAAGCGCGTGGCCTTGCTCAAAGGCCTACCCGCCAGTGCGTTGCAGCGCGTGGTTGAGGAGCGTTTACGCTTCAACCCGGGCGCGCAGGCCTGGATCGCGAGCTGCAAGCAGCACGGTATCAAAACCATGGTCGTCTCTGGCGGCTTTACCTTTTTTGCCAATCACGTCAAAGAAACGTTGGGGCTGGATTATGCGGTGTCCAATACATTAGAAATTGTAGATGGGCAACTGACAGGCCAGGTGCTGGGCGAGATTGTGGATGCGCAGCGCAAGGCCGATGAGTTAGTCAAGCTGCGCGATGCACTGGGCTTGCAGGCGAGTCAGACCATTGCCATCGGTGATGGGGCCAATGATCTGAAAATGATGGCGGTGGCGGCAGTCGGTGTGGCTTACCATGCCAAGCCGGTTGTGCAGCAGCAAGCTATGTATGCGCTGAATGTGGCTGGCCTGGATGGTGTCACGCACCTGCTCACGGTCTAAGCCTGGCACTCAGCCGGCCATCATGGCCGGCGGGCGATACATGGTTTCAAATTGAGCCAGCGGCATGGGCTGGCCAAAGTAGTAGCCCTGAAACAGGGTGCAGTCCACACTTTGCAACAACTCTTTCTGCGAGGCGGATTCCACGCCTTCTGCAATCACATCCAGCTCAAGCTCCTTAGAGAGCTGAATCACGGTTTTGGCAATCATCAGCGAAACATGGTCGGTCTGTAAGTCATCAATAAACGATTTATCCAGTTTGATTTCGGAGATTGGCAGTTTTTTCAGGTAGCTCAATGACGAGTAACCAGTGCCGAAGTCATCCAGCGAGCAGGGGATGCCATGTTTTTTAAGCTGCAGCATTTTGCGTATGGTATTGCTGAGGTCTGACAGCGCCACCGATTCCGTGAGTTCGACCTTGAGCTGGCCGGGCCGCAGGGACATAGACTGCGTGATTTCTAACAGGTGACCGACAAAGTCTTCTGCGGCAAATTGCCGGGCACTGACATTCACGGACAGATGCAAAGACGCAAAAGCCGGGTCGTCTTGCCAGCTGGCCAGAATCTCGCAGGCACTGCGCAACACCCAACTGCCAATCTGCACAATCATGCCTGAAGATTCTGCAATGCCAATAAACTCCAGTGGCTGAATCAGGCCTAGGGTCGGGTGGTTCCAGCGTAGCAATACCTCGGCGCCAATCAGGGTTTGCTGGTTGAATTGTGGTTGCAGATACAGGGCGAACTGCTGATTTTCCAGTGCTTGGTGCAAGTCGTTTTCCAGAGTCGCCCGCTGACGCACGGCTTGCTCAGTCTCGATGTCGTAAAAGCTAAAGCCGTTTTTGCCTGCCAGCTTGGCTTTAAACAGCGCAATGTCTGCCTGTTTGATCAGTTCTTCGGTCGATTGCAGGCTGCCTTTGAACAAGGTAATGCCAACACTGCACGAGGTGCGGTGCTCGACCTCGTTCAGCACATAAGGGTCAGCAATGTTTCTGACAATCTGGCTGACAATCTCGCGCGCGATGTCTGCCGCTTCTTTTTGTTGCCTGTGCACGCGCTTGAGTACCACCACAAACTCGTCACCGCCGAATCTGGCCACAGTATCCACGCTACGCACCGACTGCTGGATTCTGTGGGCGGCCTTTTTCAGCAGCTGGTCGCCGACATCATGGCCGTAGGTATCGTTAATGAACTTGAAATTGTCGATATCGATGAACAGCAGGGCGCCATAGGCTTGCTCGCGTTCGCCGGTCAGCATGGCCTGATTCAGCCTGTCGTTCATGAGCAGGCGATTGGGCAGGCCAGTGAGCGCATCAAAATAGGCCAGCTCCATAATCTGGTTTTCACGGGCTTTTTGCTCAGAGATATCATTGAGCACCACCACGTAGTTGGTGATGGATTGATCGCTGCCTTTGACCGGCGTGATGGTGGTATACGAGGGAAACCAGACGCCATCCTGACGCTGACAGGAGAGCTCACCGGCCCAACCAGATTCGGACTGCGCCAGCAGGCTGGACTGCTGTAGTGGAAACTCAGCCTCCGCGCGCGCCATCATGGTAAACACTTGGCGTCCGATCAGGGTTTGCTCGGTATAGCCCAGTGCCTGCGCAAACGCATGGTTGGCACGAACGATGTGAAACGTGTGGTCGGTGATGACTATCGGCTCCTGAGTCTCAAAGGCGATAGACGCGATTTTGAGCGCGTGGGTCTGCTGCTTGATTTCGGTGATGTCGTGCGCAATACCGCAGATACCATAGACGTCACCCTGCTGATTTTTGAGCGGAATTTTGACCGACCAGTAGTAGTGGTCGCCATCTGCCATTTGTACCACTTCTTCCAGCTCCTGCTGGTGGCCCGAAAACATGATCTTGCGGTCAGCTTCGACAAAGCGAGCGGCATACGCGGCAGGAAACAGATCAAAGTCGGTCTGGCCCATCACCTCCTGTTCGGACTTTGAGAACAGGCGGACGAACTCCTTGTTGACGTAGAGGTATCTACCGTGCAGGTCTTTCATGAAGAGCACGGCTTTGACATTGTTGGCGATGACAGACAGCCGGGTTTCAATATCCACCAGCTTTTCTTCGATGATTTTTTGATCCTGAATATCAAAAATCAAGCCGCTGATGCGCATGGGTTTGCCGGCCTCATTGCTGATAATGACCTGGCCGCGGTCTATCACCCAGCGGTATTGCCCGTCACTTTGCCGCACACGATACATGCATTCAAACTCGCTGAGCTGACCACTGGCACACGCTATGCGCAGCTTCAATGCTTCATCCAAATCCTCGGGATGCACGGCTTTTTTCCAGTCGGCCAGATTGCTCTCTGTTTGGTCCGGGCGATAATCCATCAGTTCAAACCAGCGTTGATTATGGGTCATCAGGCCGGTATCTAGATGCCATTCCCACAGCCCCACCTGTGCGGCGTGAATGGCAAACTCCAGCTTTTTTTCAGAAGTGAGCAAGGCCTGCTCGCGGTGACTAGATCGCGCTTGTTCATCCTGCATTTTGTAGCGGTAGGTTTGCAGGGCGCGGATGGCAAACGAGACAATCAGGCCATCGACCAGAAAGACCAGGTTAGCCCACAAGGACTCATGGAGTAATTTGTCACCGGAAAAGCTGTAATGGGGTGGGGCGAATACATAGGTGGCCAATAGACCGCCAAACAGGGTGGCGAGCATGCCAGCTTCAAACCCACCAAATAGCGCGGCGAGGGCGACCGCAGGGAAAAATGTCAGGTATTGCAGGCCCGCATCGATGGGGGCAATAGACAGCCGCACCCACAGGGCCAGCCCGACCATTAAAATAGCAAATGGATAGCTCAGCTTGGGATGTTTTCTCAATAGCAAAGATAGCTCATTGAGCATCACTTCAAGTCTATGGACCAGGTGCATGCAAACACATCCTTCGCGCAGTTTTTGTTGTTGGCGGTGATCGTGCTGGAAACTCTGTACTTAAAGGTTTTGTAACATACTTTGATGGCTAATTTAAGACATTTGTCAGGAAATCAATCTGTTTTGTATCAATGTTTGGCCAGATGATGCGCTTTCGCATCACGACGGGAGAATGTCACCATTGAGATAAGCCAGCTCGAGATCGCTGAACCCCGCCTGTTTGCGTGCAGGGATGTTGAACGGCGGCTTTAATTTTGGCGCCTGGTATTGCGCACATAGTTGATGGAAAGCCACCACGGCATCCAGTTGTCGTTGCTGACACAGATAATGAAACCAGCGATTGCCAATCGCGACATGGCCGACTTCATCGTGCAGGATGATGTCCAGAATCGCGGCGGCGGCTTGATCACCCGCCTGCAGCAGTTTGTTTTTAAGTGGGGGGGTGGCATCCAGGCCGCGCGCCTCCATGGTGCGCGGCACCAGGGCCATGCGAGCGAGCACGTCATCGCGGGTTTTTTCCACCATCTCCCACAGGCTGTTATGCCCGTTGAAGTCGCCGTAATCATAGCCCTGTGCAATGAGGTGGGCGCGTAGCAGGCTAAAATGGTAGGCCTCCTCCTTAGCAACGCGTAACCAGTCCCGGTAGTAATCCTCAGGCATGCCATCAAAGCGCCAGACCGCATCCAGCGCGAGATTAATCGCATTGAATTCGATATGGGCGAGGGCGTGTATGAGGGCTGCACGTCCGGGTGCCGTATTCATGGCGCGGCGTTGTACCTGTCCCGGTGGCACCAGTGCAGGCCGTTCCGGCCTGCCCGGAATCGACCGTTCAGTCGCGCTGAGTGTGCGTGTGGCATCTATCGATAATTTGCCGTCTACGCAGGCTTGCCACAGGTGGTTCACCTGGGTGCATTTGTCGTGCGGGTCACTGAGGGTCAGTGCTTGTAGGGCGAGGGTTCTCAGACAATGGGTCATAGCGCTCGAATTTTACCGTGAATCGACTGCCTGTGCAGGGTTTGACTGGATGTGGCAGCCCTGGCGTGACAGTGAGCGTGGCATGATGTTGTTCTGCAATTTCGGCGACGATGGCGAGCCCGAGGCCACAACCATTGCCCTGATTCGGGTTGATGCGGTGAAACCGTTCAAAGATTCGTGCGCGCTGTTCGGGGGGGATACCAATGCCACTGTCTGCCACTTGTAGCAGCAGATGGTGCCCGCTTTGCCAGAGCCGGATTTCAATCAGACCTTGTTCGGGGGTGTATTGGATCGCATTTTCCAGCAGGTTGTTTAGCATTTCAGACAACATCAGCGCATCACCGAGCACGAGATCCTGTGTGGTCTCCAGCAAGACTTCCAGCTCTAGTTGCTTGTCCGATGCAGCGCCTATCCAGCGCGCACATTCTTCAGAAATGATGTTGGTCAGTGAGACGGGGGCACATTGCAGGTGTGAGACGGCCGCATCGGTTCTGGCCATGGTGAGCAGGCGTTGTATCAAATGCGACAGGCGGATGGTGCTGCGTAACATGTAACTCAGCGGTTCTTTAAGCGCTTCTGGCGGCTGGCTACGCAAGGCGAGCTCGGCCTGCGTTTGTAGGCCCGCAATCGGTGTGCGCAGCTGATGTGAGGCATCGGCAATAAATTGCTGTTGCTGTTGCAGCCCCGCTTTAACGCGGGCGAGCAGGGCGTTCATGGCTTGCAACATCGGTTGCAGCTCTAGCGGCGCGGTGGCCGTATCCACCGGACTCAGGTCGCGATGCGAGCGCGCATGCAGTGAGGCGCGCAGATCTTGCATGGGCTTGAGCGCGAAAAAAATACCCAGCTCGATGACGATGGCGGCAAGGAGCATCATCAGCACCTGCGGCAACAACATTTCCTCCACCATTTCTGCCACCATGGCGTCACGTTTGCCGGTGGTTTCTGCCATGCTAATCAGAATGTTGCGTGCCTGCGGGTCACTGCTCTCAGGTAAGCCAAACGTCACGGCACGGATCGGCTCGTCGTGATAGCGGCTGTTGTAATAGATTTGCTGATTGCCTGCAGGCGCCTTTGCCGGCAGCGGCAAGGTGGCTTCACCAAACACCAGCTTGCCATTGGGGGCCGTGATGCGGATATAAATGCGATCCCCCTCGTTATAGCTCAGCAGGTGGCTGGCCACTTCAGGAATCTCGATTTTAACTTCGTTATGCTCATCAATCACCACCTCGTCTGCCAGTGCCAACACGGTGCGTAGCAGGGACTGGTCATAGGCGAGGGTGGCGTAGTGTAGGGCGCGCGAATAAGACAGCGCTGCCGATACGCCCAAGACCATGAGCATGGGCAGCAGCAGCCAAGTGCGCAGCTGGTTTTTGAGTGAGCGTGGGGTCATTTGCGCGTCAGGTTAGGGGGCAGGATGCTCAGCTTCGAGCATGTAGCCCAAGCCGCGCACGGTGCGGATATGGGCGCCGCTGGGTTCTATCTTTTTGCGTAAACGGTGTACATACACCTCGATGGCATTATCCCCCAGCGTTTCATCCCAGTTGCACAGTGACTCCATGATCTGTTCTTTGGCAATAATCTTGCCCATGCGTAACATCAGGGTCTCCAGCAGATTGAGTTCACGTGCCGACAAGGTGATAGCTTGCTCATTGATGCTGGCCAATTTGTTGGCAACGTCCAGTTTCAGGTTGCCGCATTGTAGGGGCAGATTGTTGCCCAGTTTGCTGCGGCGGATGAGGGCACGCACCCTGGCCTCCAGCTCTTCGAGGTGAAATGGTTTGGTGAGAAAATCGTCTGCGCCCAGGTCTAGTGCCTCGACGCGGGTGGCCACGTCTTCACGTGCCGTCAGAATCAGTACGGCAATTGGATTGGCTTGTTGCCTGAGTTGTGCCAGCAACTGCATGCCATCGAGGGTGGGTAAGCCCAGATCCAGAATCACCAGGTCATACACATCATCATTAATGGCGCGCAACGCCTGTTTGCCATCCGTGACATGGTCAACCGCATACTGGGCCTGCGTCAGTGCGCGCACCAGGCCGTTGGCAATCACCAGATCATCTTCCACTATGAGTATGCGCATGCGGGGTTCCTGCTTGAGTACGGAATATCAGTGTACATCAATCATCTCCGATTTCCGGGTTGTAAGTTTTCTGCAAGCCAAGCGTAAGTCTGCTGTAAGGCTGGGCGGGTATCTTGCTCACATGGACAACGCAACGGAGGCGCAACTATGAACAGATTTCTGCTGTGGTGTGTCGCCTGTGTAGGTCTGTTATAGCGATTGCTGGCAGTCCTGCAACTCAGCCACCAGCGCGGCCTGCCATCGTCCACAAGCATTTGAAGGTTGCCAGACACGCTGTCGCGCAGTCAGCGGTTAGCCCCCCACAGGAGGCTGACAAACATACTGCGCAAAGCAAGTGACCGTGAAGTGATCTGGTCACGCCGAATTCCCTGCGGCGTGTGCAGATGATCAGCGGTTTCGTGTGTATCCTCTCACTTCACCACGCTTAGGCGTGGTTTTTTTTGCCCGTTAATCGTCGCCTACGCGGGCGGCGCCAGAGCAGATACGCCTCGGTAGCGTGATGCGCGCAGAGTCTTGGCTGAAATTATTCTTGGTGGCTCTGCTTCTTGGTGGCACTGCGCCTAGATTAATGAAGCTTTAGGTTAACCAAGCTTTGGGTTAGCCAAGCTTGGCCTAACGAAGGTCGATGATGTCCAGCTTGCCCGCTTTCATGTCTGGCACCAGCAAATGGTGGTCATCCTGGCTGAGGGCGATATCTGCCGCAGACTGATACCCCTCTTTGAGCAAGGAGACCGCGTGCTGCGCATTGACCTTGTACACCTTGCCTGATTTCCAGTCACTGACGTAAATATGCCCATTGGCCTGACGGACGATGCCATCACCGCCGCCAAAGCCACTGGCGATTTCTGACAACGTTTTCAGGGTCAGGTCGTAGTGATACAGCACGCCTGAGGTAAAGTCGACCAACAACAGATGTTCGCCTTTGGCATCTGCCAGCAACCCGTTGGGCGCCAGTATCCGCGCATCGATCGTACCATCCAGTAGCAGATTGAGCTGACGTTGTGGCGTCAGCTGGTAGATGGCGCCGCCTTTGCCACTGCCGAGGATGTCGCCACTGTCACTGATATAGAGGTTGCCATTTGCATCTGCACTCAGGTCATTCAAAAACTGTGGGGTCTTGGGAAAATCGCTTGCGGCCAGTACCACTTCTGCACGGGCTGGCTGCTTGTCTAACGCGGCCCGCAAAACTCGGGTCTTGTCGGCGATATACAGATCATTGCCGATGATGACCAACCCTTTAGGGTCATCCAGCCCTTGCAGCCAGACTGCGGATTTGCCATGGTCGATGACGCGAATCTGGCCATCGCCATCCTGACCAAAGCCGTTAATCTCTGACACATAGATTTTGCCATCTGCCGCCTGTACGACAGATTCCGGTGTCAGCAAACCACTGGCCGGAGCCAGCCCATGGGCACAAGCGGCACTGGTGGTCCCCAAGGTAAGCGTGGTCAGTAGTGCAGAGAAGACCCGGCGAGAAGTTGAGGCAAACAGCATGGAGGCTCCTAGAAAAAAACTTTGGGTTGGCTCAGTGTGTCGATGCTCTGACACAAGGCCTGGTAGGTTTGTAGCGGCGCGGTGGTCATCGATTGCTGAAAGCTGGTGTTCTGCTGCAGTTGTGCAATCACCTGGTCGAATGCCTGCTGGTAGGATTGCTGCGCAAAATGCTCCACATTGTAGGTTAGCCAGCCACGAGACTGACCTTCACCCTTGAGGGTGAGTAGCGGCTTGGTCAGCGCCGTGTCGGCGGTGGCCTGTTGATAGACCTTGGCTGTGATTTCACTGTAAAAAATCCCGGTTTGCGGGTTGTAGAACATATTAGGCTCTATCACCACCAGCGCCTGTCCTTTTGCCTCGGCAGAGCAGCTGGAGGTCGCATAGTTGCTGGACTGAAAGCGATTGAGCCCCACGGTTTCAGCTGCTTCTGCGCGATCATGCCAGTAATTGATGTAAGGGTGTAACAGGCGAACCGGGTGCTTGTAAAAGGATTCGGGGACCTGTACCACCAGTGCAGGCGCGCTTTCCGCGTGGGCCAAGCCGAGCCAGCCCAGGCTGAGTAGTGCACCCAGTGACCATACGATGCGTTTCATGAAGACTCCTAAAGTACGTGTGCAGGCGCAGGATTTAGTCACTGCGTATGCGGTAAATCCAGCCGGTCAGGTCATCGCTCACATAGAGTGCGCCATCGGCGCCAGTGATGACATCGACCGGACGGCCCCAAGCTTGTTTGCCTTGCAGCCAGCCTGTAATGAATGGGACGCTGGCGACCGGTTGTTGGTTCCTGAATTGTACACGCTGTAGCGCATAACCGCTGGGTTGTTTACGGTTCCAGGAGCCATGCAACGCCACGATGGCATCTTGCCGTAACGCTGCTGGCAGGCTGCTCTGGTGCAGAAAAGTGATGCCTATCGGCGTGCTGTGAGCTGGAAATATTGCGGCCGCTCCCTGTGCTTGTGCGCAGGCCTCGGCATCCCCCGGCATGTTAGGGTCCTGCATCAGGTGTGCGGGTTGTGTGGGGTCAGCCCAGCAATAAGGCCAGCCATAATGTTGCCCACCCACAATGCGGTTCAGGTGTTCGGGCGGCAGGTCATCGTTTATGGGGCCGTTACGCTCGCCGCTGCGATGGTCGGCACCATTGTTGGTGGCAAATAGTTCACCGGTCTGCGGGTGCCAGGCCATGCCTTGACTGTTACGCAGACCCGCCGTCCAAATGGCACTCTGGGCGTGGCGGCCCATGGTCAGCAGTGCGCCAGCTGGCCGGCCGTCAGCCGTGTAGCGTAAGAGGGTGGCGCGCATGGGATTTTCTTCGACGCAGACATTGCAGCTGGAACCGACATTGATGAACAAAAAGCCATCCGGCGAGACTTTGATGGTTTTAAGGCTATGGCCACCGCTGGGCAGATTGCGGATCAATGGTATCGGCGTGCCCCAGCCATCGCCTGCTGCGGGTAAGCGTAGCACCCCGGTTTGTTCTGCTACCAGCAAGTCTTGGCCCAGCATGGCGAGGCCGTGCGGTGCATTCAGGCCTTGTGCAATGACTTCGGCCTGCCCCTGTGCATTGAGCCGCAGGATGCGACCGCTGTCCGTCATGCTCACCAAGAGTTGGCCGCGTGTATCCAGCGTTAGCATGCGTGGCGAACCCCAGGCGCTCACATCACTAAAGCGTTCTATCTTGAGGCCCGCCGGCACTTGCAAGCTAGACAAGGCCGCATTCACCTCGGGCGATTGCGCGCGGGCATCGTGCAGCCCTAGTGCCACGCCTAGACCCAGCAGAGCAATCATGAGCAAGCGTGACCAATCGCTGCTTGCGGAGTGCTGGTCATGACGGGTGGTCATGTCAGCGTGTCTGCCCAGATATTCATGGCCCAGGCCTGGGCGTAATCGCCTTCCTGGATGGATGCTTGTGTGGATACGCCACCGCCTTCTGCCGAAATCATGGATTTTTTGACCGGGTCATAGCGATAAACGTTCGCCACATGCATGGCTTGCCTGTCATCCACAAAGCTGTAGCAGGTGTTGGCAAACACTGGCAGCGGGTTGGGCGTTTGACCTGCCTGCAAGTCTATGATGGCCGCCGCGCAGACCTTGGCCTGAGAGGTTGCCATGTGGGCAGACTTAGGCAGGCCCGCCGAGATGCTGTCGCCGATGACATGGATGTCCGCATGCAGGCTGCTGGCATAAGTGACGAAGTCGACTTCGCACCAGCGCTGATCCACATTGGCCAGCCCGGCGTCTTTGGCGACCTGGCCCGCCAGTTGTGGCGGAATCACGTTCAGCACGTCTGCGCGCACCGTCTCAAAGTCTGTTCTGACAGTCTTTTGCGCAGCATCCAGTTGCAGAATACTGCTGTTATTGTGATATTCAATCAGGTCGCGATACGCGCCTGAAAAGCTTTGCATGAACAAGCCTTTTTTCGAAATGATGTCCGGGTTGGCATCCAGAATAATGACTTTGCTGTGCGGTTTGTTCTGTTTGAAATAGTGGGCCAACTGACAAGCGCGCTCGTAGGGGCCTGGGGGGCAGCGGTAAGGGGCGGGCGGGATGGTCATGACAAAGGTGCCGCCATCGGGCATCTGCTCTAGCTGCTGCCGTAATAACAGGGTTTGTCGACCGGCTTTCCAAGCATGTGGAATATCGTCTACCGGCGCGTTTAGGCCCGCTATGCCTTGATAGTTGAACGCGACACCCGGTGCCAGAATCAAGCGGTCATAGCTGAGCTGGCCGCGCATCAGTTGCACTTGTTTGCGTGTGGGGTCAATCGCCGTCACCTGATCCTGCACCCACTGAATGCCGTGCTGTTTGCGGGCGGTGCTGTAGCCAAAGCTCAGCTGATCCAGCGTGCGACTGCCGCCCAACACCAGATTGCTTTGTGGGCAGGAGATAAACTGCGGGTGCGGCTCTACCACGGTCACCTTGAGGTTGCCTAGGCTCCAGTCGCGCAGGTATTTGGCCGCCGTCAGTCCGGCAAAGCCTGCCCCGGCAATCACCACATGTCCGAGCGGGGCCGGGCTGGCGCGGCCAAACGCGGGCAGTCCAGCAAACGCCAATCCGCCATAGATTACCGAGCGTACAAAGGTTCTACGGGTCGGGTTGCCCGCCTTCAGCAGTGCTTGTGACTCAGCGTTCATCATTGCGCTCCTTTGTAAGCCTGCTGGGGCAAGGCCGGGGCTGTGCGTCTGGGTTGTTGTGCAAAGTAAGTGGCCAGTGCAGTGATTTCATCCGTGGTCAGCCCCTTGGCATGCTGGTGCATGACGGTTGCTGTGACGGCACCACTTTTAAAGCCCTGCATACGCTGAATGAAATACTCGGGATTGAGGGCCGCCAGTGTCGGCGTGCCGCCTAGGCTGTTGCCCTCTGGACCATGGCAGGCGGCACAAGAGGCGGCCAGTGTGCGCACTGGGCTGTCAGCCAAGCTGGCGATGGGGATACAGGTCAGGCTCAGAAGCAAGCCCAGCAACGTAGGTGTTCGCAAGTTCATTCTTCCCTCTGGCGTGTGGTGATTGAGAGTCACATTATTCTCAATTTACGGTCAGCCTGTGCGTGACTCTGGTCACAGGCAGTCATGTCCGCTGGCGCCAGTGCCCGCTGGTATAAACAAAAACGGCCATGAATCTCATGACCGTTTTTTGTAAGACATCAGAGCCCTAGCGTGTGGCTTAGAAGCATTTTTCTTCCTGGCAACCATCGTTTTTGGTGCCAAGCTGTGTCAGCAGGTCCACCATTTTCTGGTTGTTTTCTTCTTTGAAATAGCGCAACAGAGAAACATCGCCTTTCAGTTTGATGTTCACGTCAGCACCAGATGCGGCCAGGTATTTCATGGTCTCGGTGTCGCCGATAAAGGCAGACATATGGAAGGCCGTATTGTGGCTGGCAGGATGCACGTAGTTGAGATCAGCGCCCTTGGACACCAAATATTTCACCACCTCAATTTTGCCTTTGGAGGCAGCCATTTGCAGCGGCTCCCAAGCAAAGAACTTCTGTTTGACCAATGTAGGCTCCGCTTCAACAAACTTTTTAACCACTTTGACGTTGCCGCCGGTCAGTGCCTCTGTAAACTCCATGTAATCCTCGTCAGACAAGGCAAACGCTTGCACCGCGAAGGACAGTGAGCACAGTGCGACTAAAAACTTAACTAATTTCATAATCTCTCCAAACACCTGATTTTCATTTTAAAAATAACAACTTGTTTTTGATGGTGATGCCCCGGGTGGCCCCGGTTTATCACTTAACCCACAAACTTGCGTGCGTTTCTGAACATGCGCATCCAAGGGCCGTCTTCCTGCCAGCCATCAGGACGCCAGGAGTGCTGCACCGCTCTGAAGACACGTTCAGGGTGTGGCATCATGATGCTGAAACGACCGTCTTGCGTGGTGAACCCGGTCAAGCCCTGTGGCGAACCATTCGGGTTGAAAGGGTACACTTCGGTCGCCTGCGCAGCATGGTCTACATAACGCAGTGTTGCCAGTTGCTGTTGTAGCACACTTGAGACCGCGCTGGCATCAGTAAATTCCGTAAAACCTTCACCATGGGCCACAGCAATCGGCATGCGGCTGCCGGCCATGCCATCAAAGAAGATGGAGGGGGAGGACAGAATCTCGACCAAAGCCACGCGGGCTTCAAATTGTTCAGACTTGTTGCGTACAAAGTGCGGCCAGTGCTCAGCCCCCGGAATGATGCTGTGCAGGTTACTCATCATCTGGCAACCGTTGCAGACGCCGAGTGCGAACGTATCGGCGCGGTTGAAGAAGGCACTGAATTCATCGCGCGCACGGCTGTTGAACAAGATGGATTTTGCCCAGCCTTCGCCTGCGCCCAGTACGTCACCATAAGAGAAGCCGCCGCAAGCCACCAGGCCGGCAAAGTCTTTCAGCGAAACGCGTCCGCTGATGACGTCACTCATGTGGACATCCACGCTGTTAAATCCGGCGCGGTCAAACGCCGCGGCCATTTCGGTCTGGCCGTTCACGCCTTGCTCACGCAGAATCGCCATGTTGGGGCGTTTGCCGGTTTGGATGTAAGGCGCCGCCACGTTATCGTTCAAGTCGTAACTGAGCGCGACATGCAGGCCAGCATCCTCCGCATTGAGGATGCGGTCGTACTCTTGCTGCGCACAGACTGGGTTGTCACGCAGGCTTTGCATGCGGTAGGTGGTCTCTGACCACATGCGATGCAGGTCTACGCGTGAGGCCTGGTAGCGTGTGCTGCCCTGGCTGAGCGTGATTTGCACGCCATCCACCACTTGGCCGATACGGTGCACACAGTGGCCCAGCGCTTGCTGTAACAGGTTGCTAATGGCCGCCGCTTCACTGGCGCGTACCTGTACCACAGCGCCTAGTTCTTCGTTAAACAGCACGCTCAGCAGGTCTCTGCTCAGGCTGGAGAGGTCGATGTTCAGGCCGCAGTGACCGGCAAACGCCATTTCTGCCAGTGTGACGTACAGACCACCATCAGAGCGATCGTGATACGCCAGCAACTTGCCATCGGCATTCAGTTGCTGAATCGCGGCAAAAAAGGCTTTCAGTTGTGCAGGCTGATCCACATCAGGCACGCTGTTACCCAGTTGTTGGTAAACCTGTGCCAACGACGAGCCGCCCATGCGGTTGCGGCCATTGCCGAGGTCGATCAGGATCAGTTCGCTGTCACCCAGATCGGTGCGCAGTTGTGGTGTCAGCGTCTGGCGTACATCTGGTGTATTCGCAAAAGCGGAGATCACCAGTGAGATCGGCGCCGTCACGGCTTTGTTTTCGCCGTTATCTTGCCAAACGGTCTTCATGCTCATGGAGTCTTTGCCGACGGGGATGCTGATGCCCAGTGCCGGACACAGTTCCATGCCCACGGTTTTCACGGTGGCATACAGCGCGGCATCTTCACCTGCATGACCGGCCGGGGCCATCCAGTTCGCTGACAGCTTAAGGTTGCCGATGTCAGAGATGCGGGCGGCTGCGATGTTGGTGATGGCTTCGCCAATCGCCATGCGGCCTGAAGCAGGCGCATCAATCAAGGCCAGCGGCGCTTTTTCACCGATGGCGAACGCTTCGCCTATGGTGGTCTCAAAGCCGGCACAGGTCACGGCGACGTTGCTGACGGGAATTTGCCATGGGCCGACCATCTGGTCACGGGCGATAAGGCCAGTCACGCTGCGGTCACCAATGGTAATGAGGAATGTCTTGTCCGCCACCCCTGGCAAGCGCAGCACACGTGCCACGGCCTCTTCTAGGGTGATGTGGCTGCTATCAAACGCCGGCAGTGATTTGCTGACAGAGGTCACATCACGCAGCATTTTTGGCGGTTTACCCAACAGGACAGACAGATCCATGTCCACCGGCTTGTTGTCAAAGTGAGTATCTTCTACGGCCAGATGGCGAGCTTCTGTGGTCACACCAACGACGGCAAACGGGCAACGCTCGCGTTCGCAGATGGCTTCAAACAGCGGCAACTGATCTTGTGTCACGGCCAGTACGTAGCGCTCTTGTGCTTCGTTGCTCCACAGTTCACGCGGGCTCATGCCGGGCTCTTCGTTGTGGACATCGCGCAGTTGGAACACCGCGCCTACCTTGGCGTCATTCACCAGTTCAGGGAAGGCGTTGGAGATGCCGCCGGCGCCTACGTCATGAATGCTGAGGATAGGGTTTTTGTCACCCATTTGCCAGCAACGGTCAATCACCTCTTGTGCACGGCGTTGGAGTTCTGGGTTGCCGCGTTGTACGGAGTCAAAGTCGAGGTTCTCGGTGTTGGCACCGGTATCCATACTGGAGGCTGCGCCGCCGCCCAGACCGATTAACATGGCAGGCCCGCCCAGTTGAATCAGGGCTGAACCCGGTGGAATGCTGTTTTTGTGGCTATGGCTGTCTGAAATATTGCCCACGCCACCGGCCAGCATGATGGGTTTGTGGTAACCACGCACCTCGGTGTTGCCATCTGCGGTTGGCGCTGCCAGTTCAAAGGTACGGAAGTAACCGGCAATATTGGGGCGGCCGAATTCGTTGTTATAAGCGGCGCCACCGAGTGGACCGTCTATCATGATTTGCAACGGGCTGGCGATACGACCTGGTTTGCCGTAGGCCGTCTCCCAAGGTTGCTCGAAGCCAGGCAGGTTGAGGTTGGAAACTGAAAAACCTGTCAGGCCCGCTTTGGGTTTGGAGCCGATGCCGGTGGCACCCTCGTCACGAATCTCGCCACCCGCACCTGTGGCTGCGCCTGCAAACGGTGAGATCGCGGTGGGGTGGTTATGCGTTTCCACCTTCATCAGGTAGTGCATATTGTCTTCGACAAACTGATAACTTTGGTCGGCCGCCGGGTAGAAACGCTTGGTTTTTTGGCCCGCAACGATGGAGGAGTTATCGGAGTAAGCCACCACGGTATGTCCCGGGTTCAGCTTGTGTGTGTTGCGGATCATGTTGAACAGCGACAGCTCTTGCTGTACGCCATCAATCACCCAATCCGCATTGAAGATTTTGTGACGGCAATGTTCAGAGTTGGCCTGGGCAAACATCATCAGTTCGACGTCAGTCGGGTTGCGGCCCATCTTGCTATAGTTTTCCAGCAGGTAATCTACTTCGTCTGGAGACAGTGCCAAGCCCATGTCGTTATTGGCTGCTTCTAGTGCGGCTTTGCCACCGGCCAGAATATCAATGCTGGAGAGCGGTTTGGGGTCTGCATGGTGATAAAGGTGCTCGGCTTCTGACAGCGCATACACCACGGTTTCGGTCATGCGGTCCTGAATGGCTGTTCGCAGGGCCTGCTTTTCAGCGTCATTGAGTGGCTGACCGTTGCCAGTGGTCACGTAGTAAGCAATGCCGCGCTCTAGGCGTAACAGGCTGCTCAGGCCACAGTTGTGCGCAATATCAGTTGCACGTGAAGCCCAAGGTGAAATGGTGCCTACGCGTGGAATCACCAGCAGCAGCTCACCACTGGGGGATTCGATGTCGGTATGTGGGCCGTACGTCAAAATCTGGCGCAAGGTGTCTTGCTCGGCGGCACTCAGTGCGGTTTCGCTGAATGCGAAATGCACAAACTCGGTGTAGATATGTGCAATATTTGGCGCGCTGACTTTCAGGCTGCCATACAGTTTATCGAGACGGAATTGCGAGAGGGCGGCGCTGCCGCGCAGGCTAAAAAAATGCGCTTGACTGGACATGTGACGGATGGATTTTTCAATGAAAATTCAAACCGTTATTTTAACAGAAAGCGCGTCTTCCCGCAGGGCTAATCGAACAGCCTGCAAAAACGGCCTGATTGATCAGGCCGTTGCATGGGTTGGCTGCGGCTTAGTAACCTAGTGCGCGTGCGCTCTGGTAAAAAACAAAGCTGACCAGCCAGGCCAACCCTAAGGACCAGCCCAACGACAGCCACATAAAGGCGCTGCTTTTACTTTCGGATTTGAGCGTGGCAATGGTCGACAGGCAGGGCGTATAGATCAGGGTGAACAACATAAAGCTCATGCCTTGTACCCAGTCGATATTGGCTGCAATCTGATGGCTGAGGGCGTCGCCCTGCAGGCCATAGATCACGGCCAGTGAGCCGACGACGATCTCTTTGGCCACAAAGCCGAAAATCAGCGCAATGGCGAGTTCGGTGTCTATGCCTATGGGGTCGAGTACGGGGGCAAAGAACCGGCCGATACTGCCGGCCCAAGTATCCGGGCTGGCCGGCACGGCGGTGGTCGGCAAGTGGGTCAGCAGCCATACCAGCACGACGCCGATGACGATGAATTTAGTGGCGCGTGCCAGAAAATGTTTGACCTCCTGCCAGCCGCGCATCCAGATTTGCTGCGGGGTAGGAAAGCGATACGGGGGCAGTTCGAGTACAAACGGCTCTTGGCTAGTGAAGCGGTGCTTGAACAGAATGGCCGTGACAAAGATTGTGGCAAAACTGACCAGATAGAGCGAAAACAGCACCATCGCCGCTTTGGCGGGCGGAAACAGGATGGCGATGATGAACAAGAACACCTGCAATCTGGCCGAACACAGGGAGAGCGGGATGGTGAGCATGGTCAGCAGGCGCATGGGGCGGCTGCGCATCACGCGCGTGCCCATCAGGGCGGGCACATTGCAACCAAAGCCCATTAGCATCATGACGAAGCCGCGGCCATCCAGCCCCATTTTGGCCATCAGTGTATCCATCAAAAATGCGGCGCGTGATAGGTAGCCACTGTCTTCCACCATGCTCATCACCAGAAAGAACAACACAATAATGGGCACAAAGGCTGCTACCGTGCTAAAGCCCGTGTAAAGACCGTCTAGCAGTAGGCCGTTCAGCCAGGTCGGTAGGCTGGCCAGTAGCGGCTCCAGCAGCTGGCTGCGCAGCGTGTCAAACAACCAGCCCATGCCCTCCTGTAACGGCGCACCTACGGTGAATATGAACTGAAACAGCGTAAAAACTGCCAGCAAAAACAGGGGTAATCCCAGCCAGGGGTGTAGCAGCACTTTGTCTAGGCGGTCTGTCAGTGAGTGATTCAGCTGCAAGGGGAAGTGGACCGTGCGATCAATAATCTGGTGCATCTCCTGCTCAATGGCGTTATCCATCTCCAGTTTATTGGCAATCACCTCGGGGCTGATGGTATTGGGGCGTTGCAGCAAGGTGTGTGCGGCCAATTGCAAGGCCTCCGGGCATCCCTGACCATACTTGGCGCTGATGGTGAGCACGGGTAGGCCCAGTTGTTTGCTCATCGCTTCGGTGGCGATGGTGATGCCAGCCCGCTTGGCTTCATCTTCCATATTGAGTAGCAACACGGCAGGCAGACCCAGTGCACGAATTTGCAGCGCGAGCGACAGTTGGCGGTCAATCTGCGCGCTGTTGAGAATGATCATGACCAGATCGACCGGGTGATGGCTCAAAAAATGTCTGACCACCTGCTCATCATCTGAAAATCCATGCAAATCGTAGAGGCCGGGCAGATCCACCAGTTCGGCAATATGGCCGCCCAAAAGAATTTTGGCGCTCATTAGGTCGACGGTGATGCCTGGCCAGTTACCCACGCGTGCCGAAGCGCCGCTCAAACGGTTAAACAAGGTGGACTTGCCCGTGTTGGGCATTCCTAGCAGGGCGACACGTTTCATGCGGAGGCGTTTTCTGGAGTGGAAGAGGCAGTGTGCAGATGAATGGCTTTGGCATCTTGCAGGCGAATGATGACGTCGGTAGAGCCAATGCGCACGTGTAGCGGTCCGTTAAAGGCCGCTTGACGAATCACCTCCAGCTGTTTGCCGGTACGAAACCCCAGTGCGTTCAGGCGCTGCGACAGCGCCTGCTCAGCATGGATGCGGTCAATAATGGCCACTTGTCCGGGTTTGAGTGCGTCAAGATGCATGTGAACTCAATAAATGAGAATAATTCTTGATTTTATCTCAGAATGCCACGCAAATAAATGGCTGTTAAAAACAAAAAAGCCAGTCGAAACTGGCTTTTTGAGGGCATGATGCAGGGGAGGTTATTTCTTGTCCAGACCGCTGACATCAATCTTGGCTTTGTCTTTCAGGCTCAACATGTACTTTTCCAGTTTACGTTGCTGGATGGTACGCTCGATCCCTTCTTGTACTTTTTCGTAAGCGGGCGCTTGCAACGCACGGGTATCCACCAGTTTAATCACGTGCCAGCCGAATTGTGACTGTACGGGCTCTGGTGTGGTCTCACCTTTTTTCAGTGCGATCAACGCTTCAGCAAAAGGCTTCACCATGCCAGCTGGAGAGAACCAGCCCAGATCGCCGCCTTTGTCTTTAGAGCCTGGATCCTGAGATTTCTCTTTGGCTACTTTGGCAAAGTCAGTGCCTTTTTTCAGGTCGGCAATAATGGCTTTGGCTTCCGCTTCTGTTTTGACCAGAATGTGACGGGCGTTATATTCTTTGTCACCCAGTTCTTTTTTGTACTGCTCGTAGCCTTCTTTTTTCTCGGCATCTGTCACTGGGTTTTTCTTGATGAAGTCAGCCAAAAACGCATTTACCAGCAGTTTACGGCGTGCCAACTCTTCACTCGCCACAAAGTCAGGCAATTTGTCGATGCCCGCTTTTTGCGCTTCCTGATAGGCCAGCTCTGAGCCCACCAGCTCGTTCACCACGGCAGCTTTCATGTTGTCGTTGGCTTTTTGGCCGGATCTGGCCTCGGCGTCACGCAGGATGAAATCTACCCAGCTCTTTTTAATCGGTTTGCCATTGACGGTAGCAACTGCATCGGCATCCGCCGCATGCACGTGTGGCAGTGCGCTCAGGCAAACAATCGCCAACATTACTTTCAAAAATTTCATGCAATATCCTTATATAACGATTTGAATTGGTGCGATATTAAAAAACAGGATTGTTTCAAGCAAATGACTCATCGGCCGCTAAAGCGTGAATACTTAATGCGTGTATGCGATGAGGTATTAAATCTTGTAAACATTCATAAACCATGCGATGGCGCATTATGTGTGATTTTCCTGAAAATAGCGAGCTTTTTACCGTCAGCGTGAAGTGGCCACCACCGCCGTTTCCAGCGTGTCCGCGGTGCTGTTCACTGTCGTCCTGAAGCCGGATTTCCAGGGGTTGCAATACTTGCAGGCGTTGCGTGATTTCTTCAGTCAGCATGTTAAGGCAAGGTCTTTCTGAACGGCTTGACAGTCACCTGGGCATATACGCCTGCGTGCACAAAGGGATCGTCATTGGCCCAGTCTGTTGCGGCTTGCAGGCTGTCAAACTCGGCGACAATCAGGCTGCCGGTAAACCCGGCTTCACCGGGGTCTACGCTGTCAATCGCGGGCAAAGGGCCCGCCAAAAGCAAGCGGCCTTCATTTTGCAATTGCTGCAAGCGGGCCAGATGCAGCGGGCGATGCGCCAGTCGTTGTGGCAGGCTACCTGCGGTGTCTTGGGCGTAAATCATGTAAAGCATGGTGGTTGTCTCTTAGTCAGGCGGAGGGGGTGTTTTGTTCAATCCAATGAGCCTTGAGCGCAAACACCTGGGCAATAATAAAAACGAACATCAGGCTGGTTGCGCCAAACAGTTTGAAGTTGACCCAGTCATCCTCACTGTAATGAAAGGCCACATACAGGTTCAGTAGGCCCATGCCGACCAGAAAGCCTATCCAGCAAAGGTTCAGAAGGTCCCAGGTGGCGGCTGGCGGTGCCATGACCTTGCCCAGCATATTTTGAATCAGGTTGCGCTTGATCGCATAACGGCTGATCAGCAGTGCCAAAGCCCCGATCCAGTAGATGGCCGTAGGCTTCCACATGATGTAGGTTTTGTCATGCAAGAGCAGGGTGATGCCGCCCAGTATGGTAATGACGGCGCCATTGATGGCCAGCATCTTGTCGATCTTGCCACGTTTGATCCACACAATGAGCATTAGTACCAGCGTGCTGATCATGGCCACGGCCGTGGCGGCAAAGATGCCTGCTTTTTTGTAGGCAATAAAAAAGAGAATCACGGGCAATAAATCGGTAATGACTTGCATGACTGGCTTCAGCGCGCTGAATTCCTGCTATCTGTAAGGGCACTATTTTGCTATGATTTCTGTCAATATGTAAAGGTTGACCTTTTAGACATGCGTGCGTGACCGCGCGCGACATGGCTACCCATCATGATGTCTGTTCCCATAGATCTACATTGCCACTCCACCATGTCTGATGGATTGCTGACCCCCGAGGCGCTGGTGGCGCATGCTGCCAGCAAAGGGGTGCGCATTCTCGCCTTGACTGATCATGACGAGGTCAGCGGCTTGGCACGTGCACGTGCGGCAGCTGAGCAGCAAGGCGTGGCCTTTATTGATGGCATCGAGATTTCGGTCACCTGGAAAAAGCGCACCCTGCATGTGGTGGGCTTGCGCGTGGATCCGCAACATCCGCGCCTGCTAGAAACCTTTGAGCAGGTCCGGCAGGGTAGAGATGCCCGTGCGCACCTGATTGCTGAAGGTCTGGCCAAGGCGGGTATCGCCGGGGCTTATGAGGGCGCGCGGGAACTGGCCGGCAACAGCGTGATGACACGCAGCCATTTTGCCCAGTTTTTGATCAAACAAGGCATCGCCAAAAATGTGAAGGCCGTGTTCAAAAAATATATGGTGAAAGGCAAGCCAGGGTACGTGAACCATGAGTGGATGAGTCTGGAAGATGCGCTGACCTTGATTCGTGAAAGTGGCGGCATCGCCGTACTGGCGCATCCAGGACGCTATGACCTAGGCTTCGTCAATATGCATCTACTGTTGAATGAGTTTAGAAATCTGGGCGGGGCAGCGATAGAAGTGGTCACTGGCAGCCATCAGCCTCCGCAGTATGATCAGTTTGCAAAACTGGCGCACCGCTTCGATCTCAAAGCCTCACAAGGTTCGGATTACCACGGCCCTGGCATGTCCTACATGGAGATGGGGCGCCTGCCGGCGTTGCCTTCAGGCTGTGTGCCGGTGTGGCACGACTGGCCCGAAGTGGCGGCCTGGCAGGCCTCGCTGAATAGCTGATAAGGAGCTGACTGATGGCGCAATATTTTGTCATGCATGCTGAAAACCCACAGAGTCGGCTGATTCAGCAAGCCGCCCAGTTGTTGAAGCAGGGCGGGATTCTGGCTTGCCCGACCGATTCTAGCTATGCCCTGATTTGCTTGATGGAGTTTAAAGAGGCGCAGACCCGCATCCGCCGTTTGCGTGGCGTGGATGATGAACATCCCTTTACGCTGATCTGCCGCGACCTGGCCGAAATCGGGACCTATGCGCGGGTTAATAACAGCCAGTTTAGATTACTCAAGGCCTTGACTCCGGGCGCCTACACCTTTTTGCTTGAAGCCAGCCGTGAGGTTCCCCGTCGCTTGCAGCATCCCAAACGCAGCACCATCGGCTTGCGGGTGCCTAAACATGTGGTGACACAAGCGCTGCTGGAGGCACTGGACTCACCAGTGCTCAGCATGACCCTACAACTGCCCGGCGATGAAGCCCCTATGTCTGTGGGTTGGGAGATTCGCGAGGCGCTAGAGCATCACATTGATGCCGTGGTGGATAGTGATATTGTGCATGTGGGTGCGACCACCGTACTGGATTTAACACAAGAGCCGCCAGAACTGGTGCGTGCCGGTGTCGCGCCCTGGCCTTAATCGATTAAGAAAGTACCGCTGATGGAAGAGTTGACCGTCGTTCAGAAAATAGCCGCCTATGCCTTGCCGGTATTGTTTGCCATTACCGTGCATGAGGCTGCCCATGGCTACGCAGCCAAATACTTTGGCGATCTGACCGCCGAGCGCTTGGGCAGAATCACGCTCAATCCGCTCAAACATATTGATCCGATCGGCACCTTGCTGTTGCCGGCACTCAGCATTCTACTAGGTGGCGTACTGTTTGGATGGGCCAAGCCTGTGCCTGTAAACTTTGGCCAGTTGCGCCGACCCAAGCAGGACATGTTGTGGGTGGCGCTGGCCGGGCCGGCTTCCAACTTTGTGATGGCGATGGCTTGGGGGCTGGTGCTGGCGAGAGTCGGCTTGTTTCCCGAGTCTGCGCAAGCCTATCTGGCGCAGATGAGCCTGGCCGGGGTGCAAATCAATCTGGTATTGCTGGTGCTGAATTTGTTTCCGTTGCCCCCGCTGGATGGTGGCCGCATTGCGGTCAGTTTGCTGCCGATGCCAGCGGCCATCCGTTTCGCACAGCTGGAGCGCTATGGCATGCTGATTCTGATGGCGCTGTTGTTTACCGGCGTGCTGGGTGTGTTGCTCTCACCGGTCTTACGCTTTTTTCAAAAGCTGCTGACTCTCATGATCATGTAATCCTTCTCTTTGCGCCCATCTTTGCGGCGCGCGCTAATGCTTGCGCGCTTCCAGTGTCAGCTTCAACGGCACCTGATCACGCTCGGCTTTGGCCACGACTGCAGGTTGCAGGCTCAAACGATCGTCCGTTACACCCGCTGCCAGCAAGGTCTTTTTGATGGCTGCGGCACGGGCATTGGCCAACGCTTGCAACGCTGACTCGCTGACGACAATGCTCTCTGTCAGCTGTGCCTGCGCTTCTGCATAATACCCCTCCGGCACCTTTTCCAGCTTGGCCGTCAACCGTTTGAGCAGACCTTTGCTGGTCAGTCGGTCATGCAGCGTGCGGATGGCTGACTGTACTTTGGCGTTGTTCAGGTCTATCGGCCCTGGTGCTTGATCTGGCGACAGCCGGATGCCCATTTCTGTGCTCACCTGTTGACGCAAGGTCTTTTCACGGATGGCACGCGTATCTGTGTTGACGTCATAAGCGGGCACGATGCCGAGCTGCAATTGCTGGCGTTTTGCGAGTGCCGCACTCACCGCCTGCAGTTTTTCCAACTCGGGCGGGTTGATGACTGCTGCGCCGGGGTCAAATACAATCGCTTCCAGTTTTTCGGTACCGCCGAACAGTTTGCCCAGTGCGCTGAAAGGGGCGGTGACGATCTTGGTTAATACATTGGTAAAGGCCTTCCATATCAGGCCCCCCATGCTAAATTTGGGGTCATCCAGACTGCCACTGACGGGCAAATCCAGATCAATGACGCCATTGCTGTCTTCGAGAATGGCAATCGCCAGATCCAGCGGCAGATTCGCCGCCTCTTTGCTGTCGACCTTGCTGCCCAGCGTCAGTTTGTTGATCACAAACCTGTTCTCGCCTACCAATGCCCGTTGCTTGATCTTGTAGCCCAAGTCTACCGACAGTTTGCCTGATTCGATTTTACGTCCGGCAAACTTGCCGGAGTAGGGGGTCAGCCGGTTCATCTCCAGGTTGGTGAATGCCAGCCTGAGGTCGGTAAATTCCGTGGCTCTGAACGGTTGTAGCGCACCTCGGATGCGCGCAGCCCCATAGTCATCCACTTTGCCATCCAGCTCAACCTGCGCCGTAGCCGCCGGGTTGCTAGAAATGCCGTTGATGACGCCGCCCAGACTGTGTATATGCGTACCAAAGGCTTGAGGCAGAGAAAGGTCGGCAAATTCCAGTTCTGCCTGTTGTATACGCACGCTGTCCACCGAGACCGGGAAGCTAGCCGCCGCAGAGGCGCCTTCAGCACGTGGGGCGGAGCCTGTAGTCGACGTGGGTGTGCTTGGCGTGGATGTTGTGGCCACGGCGGTGGGGCTGTTCTGTGCGGGGCGCATGACTTTGCTGAGATTGAGGCTGTGGTCAGGGTAAATGATGAATGCGCCCTGTGGTTTGCTCAGGGTGAGTCTGTCTAGTTGCAAGGCATTGGGTGCTAGCGACAGTGTCAGACCCTCGCCTTGCAGTTGTTCCCAGCGCAAGAACGCCTGTGTGCTGTTTTCTTCATTTAGGCGCAACTGGTCTACACTGAATCCGCCGCGAAACGTCGCGTTGCCTGCCGCGGCCAATTGCAGTTTGCCATGCAGGGAGGCTGTGCCGTCATCCAATCGTAACAGCGCCACTTGCTGTACATAAGGGGCCAACGGTTTAAGTGACAAAGCGTTCAGATCGCATTGCAGATCAGCTTTGAGCGGCGCCACTGCCACCATGCCCTGCAGCTTGAACTGTCCCCCCTGCTTGAGGCTGAAGCCGGCTTTGACCGGCAGTGGACGCGCCAAGTCTTGTGACATATGGGTCGCTTCCAGATGCGCCTCGGTGACATCCATCACCACCGGTGTGGCCGTGGTCTGGTCTTCAATATGCAGGGCCGCCTGCTCCAAGCCAAAGCGGTGCAGCGCCACTGCCCAGGGTTTAGGTTTGACCGGCGAGGGCGGCGCGCTCGCCGCGGGCGTTGCCCCCGGCCCGGGAGACAGGATTTCCTGCCAGTTCAAGCGCTGGTCCGGGCGACGGATCACCGCACTTTGCAAACCCTTTAATTCTATGGCTTTAATATCGATCTGTTGTTTATCCAGCATCAGTCCCGCATCTTGAATGGACAGTCTGGCCAGCGTTGCAGCCGGCTGCTGGTTGGATTGCAGGCTGACTTTTTGCGCATCGACCTGCATCTGCTTGAGGTGTACGCCGCTGCTGTCATCCAACGCCAGCTGAATATTCAAGTCGCCGATACTGGCCTGCAAGGGGTGCGCCAACTGCTGGTCGGTATACGCGACCTGCCAGTGGGCGAGCGTCACATGGTTGATGGCCCAGTGCAGCGGCTCGTCTGCGCTGGATGTGTTTGTGTCGTCTGCGGGAGACGGGCTAGTGGTCTTGGCTGGCAGGGCAAACACCTGCTGCCAGTCCAGTCCTGTGCGGTCTTGTGTGGCGGAGAGTTGCCCTTGAGTCAGCTGTATGTCAGCGACACTGGCTTGATGCGCCGCCAAATCTAGGCTGACGTTTTCGACCCGGGCCTCAGGTAGCAAGAACAGTGTTTTTTGAGCGCGCTGCAACTGTACTTGGCGCAACTGTAAAGCGAGCTGATCAAACTTGACTGACGGCTGTGCGGCCATGGCCAGCGACAATTGCGGCAGGCTGACTTGGCCTGCATCTACAGAAAACGCGGATTGCGTATCGCTGAGACGCAGCTGCTCCAGGTGCAACGCCAGCGCCTCTGCATTGATGGCCATCTGGCTGTGTTGTGTCAGTAACAGTTGTTTGGTCTCTAGTTGCAGGGCTTGTAGCGCGAGTGTACGCTGTTGCGGCAACGCCCCTTGCAAGGCCTCTACGCGGACCTGCGCCTGCTTGAGCAGCAGTCTGGGGTGTTGCTCGGGGAGTGAGAAATCATAATCGAAGTGGCTGGACAGCTGGCCCTGACTGACGCGTAGCGGCCAAGCCGCGGCCTGCACCCATTGCATCAGCTTGTCTATCTGTAAGCCTTCAATGGCCACAGTGCCCTGCGAGGCGACAGGATTCACGCTTAGGCTGCCTTTCCATTTAAGAGTGCCTCCTTGTGCGGGCAGTTTGGCCGCAATCAGATAGGCGCCACGGTCTTCGGGCAGGGTGGAGAATCCTTCCAGTGCAACATCTAGCGGCTTTAGCGCGGCTTGTAATGGCACGGCAGCTTGCTCGTCACGGTAGGCAATATTGCCTTGTTCGATACGGATGTTTTCGATGATGAGGCGAGGCAGATCCTGGTCTGGCGGACTGGGCTCCTCATTGAGCTTGGCGATGAGGGCGGCCCAGTTCAGCTGGCCTTGTTTGGAAATGCTGACATGGACTTGTGGCGCCGTGAGCGTGATCTGCTTGAGCTTCCAGGCCCAGTGCAGCAAGCCGTCGGCTTCAACATCCACCACCAGCCGATCAAACGCTGCCAGCGGTGCCCCGTCGGGGGTGGTGAGTGCAAATTTGCGCAAGGTGGCTGTCAGGCGCAAGGGGTCAAAGCGCACGCTTTCCACACTGGCGCGACTGGCCAGTTGTTTTTCTGCAATCCAAGGCAGCAAGGCTTTGGCCAGCGGGTTGATGGCCAGCCAAGCAAACAGAAAGTAGAACACAATCAGTCCCGCCAGCACTTTGCTGGTGCGGGATTGATAGAAACGAGACAGGACGGAGGAGAGGCAATTCAGCATAGGTAATAATTTAGCAGAATTTAAAACTTTTTATATCGATTCCGGCGACAGCGAGCCGCCATTAAAACCATGAAGGTGACATTGTCTTATATTTTCATGTATCCTTTAGTCATCGCATTACACAGGATGCTGTTTTCAGCAGTCGCTATGGCTTCAGAGCCGGATAAGTTGTCACATAAACCCTCTTTATTAGAACGATTAAGTCATTTTCTTCTGCGTGAGCCAGAAGACAGAGAGCAGTTGGTAGAACTGCTACACGGGGCTTATGAAAATCACCTGATGGACAGTGACTCGCTGGCCATGATTGAAGGTGTGCTGCAAGTCAGTGAGATGCAGGTGCGCGATATCATGATCCCACGCTCGCAGATGGACGTGATTGATATCGCTCAGCCGCCCGAAAGTTTTTTGCCGTTTGTGATTGAAACGGCGCATTCCCGTTTTCCCGTCATTGAAGATAACAAAAACGATGTGATCGGCATTTTGCTGGCCAAAGATCTGTTGCGTTATTACGCCAGTGAATCGTTTGAGTTGCGCGACATGCTGCGCCCAACCGTGTTTATTCCTGAGTCTAAGCGCTTGAATGTGCTGCTCAAAGAGTTTCGCAGCAACCGTAACCATATCGCCATTGTGGTCGATGAATATGGTGGCGTCGCCGGTATGGTGACCATTGAAGATGTGCTGGAGCAGATTGTCGGCGATATTGAAGACGAGTACGACGATGATGAGGATGAAAGCAATATCATCCAGCAGGCGCCAGGCAAATACCGCGTCAAGGCGCTGACCGAAATTCCTGAATTCAATGAGGCTATCGGCACGAGTTTTAGCGATGAAGAATTTTCTACGGTAGGCGGCCTAGTGGTGAATCACTTTGGCCATTTGCCCAAGCGTGGCGAGCATATTCGTATTGATAACCTCAGTGTCACCGTCGTGCATGCCGACAGTCGTCGCGTGCACGTTCTGCTGATAGAGCAGTTGCCGGAAGAGGTTTATCCCATCGAGTCTGTCTAGGCGTATGCCTGCCCGGTTGAACCAATTGTAGTTTTGATTGCCTGAGTTTTGAACTAAAGGAGAGTCATGATGCGTACAAAAAACTGGTTTAATGGGGTGTTGGCTGGTGCGTTATTGCTGTCTGGTGCGCCGCTGTGGGCAGGCACATCTGCTACCACGATTCCACAGGACGAACAGGGCTTTGTCAATGCCGTGGGTAAGCTTACCCGCGCGCAACTGGTGGCTCTGCTTGGGGAGCCTGCCCGTGCTGAAGATGTCAAACTCAAGGATAGTGGTCGTGTCGTGGCCTCCATCTGGCACTATCACAACATCAACAAAGACGCCAACGGTGCGTTTTATCCAACCACTGAGCTAGATATCATTGATGATCAAGTGAGTGTGGTGGTGTTTTTGAACAATGATGGCTCGGATGCGAGCACTGGCCAGACGTATGAAGTGCCTGCGGATCCTGCCAATCTGTAAGAGCCAATTTCTGTCAGGCTTAAAAACAAAGGGCGCCTTGGCGCCCTTTGTCATGTCTGCAACGCGATTATTTTTTTAAGCTGTCGCGGATTTCACGCAGTAGCACGATATCTTCGGGCGTAGGCGCTGGTGCAGGTGGCGGTTCTGCCTGTTTCAAGCTGTTCATGAATTTGACCATCTGAAAGATGATGAACGCCAGAATCACGAAATTGAGTACGATGGTAATAAAGTTGCCATAGGCGAGCACGGCGCCCAGCTTTTTGGCTTCTACCAGTGACAGGTCTGTGGACTGGCCATTGAGCGCCAGATAAAGATTGCTGAAATCAAACCCGCCAAACAGTTTGCCGACAATAGGCATAATGATGTCGTTGACCATAGAGTCTACGATCTTGCCAAAAGCACCGCCGATAATGACACCGACCGCCAGGTCCATGACATTGCCTTTTAGCGCAAACTGTCTAAATTCGGACATCACACTCATTTTTATTGCTCCCCGTGTTAAGTATTGTAGAAACTTGCAAATATCACTATAGGCGCGCCCTTGGCTGATTGTCAATTACACAAAGGGCAGTGTGTGCGGGCGGTGGCGCATAGGGCTGTGATATATTGCACGCTTACTGAACAAGGATTCATCACAGAGCATGCAGGTATTTCACACGCGACAAGCGCTCCGCGCTTTTATGGCAACACAAGGGCCGCGCCGCATCGGGTTTGTCCCCACCATGGGTAATCTTCATGCCGGACATTGTCAGCTGGTGACGTTGGCAAAGCAGCATGCCGATCTGGTCGTCGTGAGCATCTTTGTCAATCCATTGCAGTTTGGTGCGCATGAGGACTTTGGCAGCTACCCGCGTACGCTGGCGGCAGATTGCGCACAATTGCAGGCGGTAGGGGCGGATGTGGTATTTGCCCCGGCCGTAGAGGAGATGTATGCTGATTTTGATGGCAGCCATTTGCATCAAGAGGTGGTGATACAGCCTCCCGCCTTAGCCAATGATTTGTGTGGCGCCAGTCGGCCCGGGCATTTTGCGGGGGTCGCGACGGTGGTGGCCAAGCTATTTAATATGGTGCAGCCTGCGGTCGCGGTGTTTGGCAAAAAAGATTATCAGCAGCTGATGGTGATTCGCGCGCTGGTGCGGCAATTGAATTTTGATATCGAAATCATCGCCGGAGAGACTGTGCGTGAGCCCTCTGGGCTGGCCATGAGCTCACGAAATGGCTACCTCAGTGTCGCAGAAAAAACACAGGCAGCACAGCTCAATCAGCAATTGCAGTTGATCCGTCAGGCTTTGTTGCAGGGGCGCCGCGATTATGCGGTGTTGGTTGCGGCGGCCCATTCCGCGCTGCAACAGGCGGGCTGGCAGGTAGATTACATAGAAATCAGGCGTCAACAGACATTGACTTTGCCGGATGCGCAGAGTCGCGACTGGGTGGTGCTGGCAGCTGCGCGACTGGGCAATACGCGGCTGATTGATAACTGCGAAGTAAGTGCGTCCGCTTGAGGGTGTACTTTCTGATAAATTTATTTTGCGCTAAGCCATTGATAACTTTATAATTACGTCCTTTTCCGCCGCGGGTGGAAGTTCGAGCTAAGGAACGCAATGCAAAGAACCATGTTGAAATCAAAGCTGCACCGTGTGCGTGTCACGCATAGCGAGCTGCACTATGAAGGCAGCTGTGCGATTGATGAAGCTTTGCTGGAAGCTGCCAATATTCACGAATACGAGCAGATCCAGATTTACAATATCAATAATGGTGAGCGTTTCACTACTTATGCCATTCGTGCCGAACGCCACTCCGGCGTGATTTCGGTCAATGGGGCTGCCGCACACAAGGCAGATCCGGATGACCTGATCATTATCGCCAGTTACTCTCAATACACTGAAGCGGAGTTGTCTGCCTATCACCCGCAACTGGTGTATGTAGATGCGCAAAACCGTATTGTCGAGCAGAAAAACCACATTCCTGCGCAAGCCGCCTGATTTTGAATACCTTATGCAACCTCAAACTGAAATACTGTCTCTTGAAGACATGAAACTGGCCGTTGTTGACGCGCTGGAAGATATTAAAGCCTTTGACATCACGGTCATGGATGTTCGCCATATGACCGCAGTGACCAGCTACATGATGGTGGCCAGCGGCAACTCTACCCGTCAGTGCAAGGCGATTGCGGACAACGTGCGCGAAAAGCTCAAAGAAAAGGGTATTGAGGCACGTGGTGTAGAAGGTGAAAAAGAAGGCGAGTGGGTGCTGGTCGATCTTGGCGATATCGTCGTCCATGTCATGGTGCCTGCCACCCGCGCTTACTACAACATCGAGCAGCTGTGGAGTGAGTCACAATCTCGCCGCACAGCCTCTGCTGCCTAACGCTTTCTCTCCGTCCACCTGATTTCTGCATGAAACTTAACATTATCTCAGTCGGTCACAAGATGCCCGACTGGGTGGAGACTGCCTGCGCAGAATATCTCAAGCGCATGCCGCGCGAGCTTGAAACGCGCATCATCGAGATCAAACCGGATAAGCGGGCGGCTGGAAAAAACAGTGAAGTCGTACAAGAAGCCGAAGCCAAACGTATTCTGGAAGTCGCCGGCAAGGATTATCTGGTGGCGCTGGATGAGCGCGGCCAGGCCGTGACTACCCTGCAACTGGCTGAAAAACTCAAAGGCTGGCAAGAGATGGGGCGCGATGTTTCGCTGGTCATCGGTGGTGCCGATGGTCTGCACGCGCAACTCAAAGCGCAAGCGCAGTGGTTATTCAGCCTTTCCAAATTAACCATGCCACACGGCATGGTGCGCGTGATGCTGGCCGAGCAACTTTATCGCGCCCACACGGTTCTAAGCGGTCACCCCTATCACCGAGAATAATTATGTCTAGAGCCTTGGTCTGGCTACGTCGCGATTTGCGCGATCATGATCATGCCGCCCTTTATCATGCACTTAAGCGGCATACACAAGTTTATGTGGCATTTGTCTTTGATACCAAGATTCTGAACGCCTTATCTGACCGGCAGGACCGCCGGGTGGAGTTTATCTGGGAGAGTGTGCTGGCGCTCAAGCAGGCGCTGCAAGCCCGCGGCAGTGATGTGCAGGTGTTGCATGGTGCGCCACTGACTGAAATTCCAGCTCTGGCTGACCAGCTGCAAGTCAGTGCGGTATATGCCAACAAAGACTATGAGCCAGTGGCCATCGCGCGCGATGCCGCGGTGGCAGATCGCCTGCGCGACGCAGGAAAGACCTTACACCTGTTTAAAGACCAAGTCCTGTTTGAGCAAGACGAGGTGATGACGCAGGCGGGTAAGCCTTACGGCGTGTTTACTCCTTACAAAAATGCCCATCTGGCAAAACTGAATCCGTTTTACTTGAAAGCGTATCCGGTTGAGCGGTATTGGCAGCATCTGGCCCCCGTGGCTGCGACGCCTATGCCAGAATTGGCCGCGCTGGGGTTTGAGCGTAGCAACCTGCGTGAAATGCGGCTGCCTACTGGCATGTCTGGCGCACAACAGTTGTTCGAGGATTTTCTGCAGCGCATCGATCACTATCATGACGCGCGCAATTATCCGGCAGTGAAGGGGGTGTCTTATCTCTCAGTACACCTGCGTTTTGGCACGTTGTCCATCCGTCAGCTGGCGCGCGCCGCCTGGCAGTTGATGCAAGCGGGCAATGCCGGGGCAGCCACTTGGCTCAGTGAGTTAATCTGGCGCGATTTTTATTTTCAAATCTTGTTCCATCGACCCGATTTGCAGCAGGGGCGGGCTTACAAAGCAGAATACGAGGCCCTGCCGTTCTCGAATGATCCGCAGTGGTTTGCCGCTTGGTGTGAAGGCCGCACCGGATTTCCTATTGTTGATGCCGCCATGCGCCAATTGAATCAGACTGGCTATATGCATAATCGATTGCGCATGGTCGTCGCCAGTTTTCTGGTCAAGGATCTCTTGATTGACTGGCGCTGGGGCGAGCGCTATTTTGCCGAAAAACTGATCGACTTTGACTTAGCTGCCAATAACGGCGGCTGGCAGTGGGCCGCTTCCACCGGCTGTGATGCGCAACCCTATTTCAGGATATTCAACCCGCAATCGCAGTCTGAAAAGTTTGATCCGCAGGGCAAATTTATACGCAAATATGTACCGGAACTGGCCGCGCTCGATGATCAGCATATTCACGCTCCTTGGGCCGAAAAATTTCTTAAAAAAGGCTTGTTCGACAAGACCTTAAGGCCAGACTATCCGCCCCCCTTGGTAGATCATGCCGTACAGCGCGAAGCGGCGTTGCAGCTATACAAAAATAATGTGAAGCAAAGATGACATTTGATGTAGAATAAAACTGCTTTACTTTGTGGCAGGGTGCGGTATGGATCAAGGCCCTGATGTCGGTTTCGAATATTTTTAAGAGGCTCCCTACAATTCTCTGAGGGATTTCCGTTAATACTTATGCCGGCCACTGCGAAGTAACTTTGCAAGCAGTATCGGGGATGTGATCATTGAATGCGCTTGAAAAGCTACCAAATATAATGACTAATATGAAAAAACTGAGAGCGATCGTTTTGGCTGCCGTGCTGGTGAGTGTCTCTGG
This sequence comes from uncultured Methylotenera sp., assembly GCA_964437895.1. Classification (GTDB taxonomy): domain Bacteria; phylum Pseudomonadota; class Gammaproteobacteria; order Burkholderiales; family Methylophilaceae; genus Methylophilus. The sequence goes on along the minus strand of CAYTIV010000001.1, from coordinate 2,515 downwards.
TTGTGCCACAACCAATAAAGACCCACTGGAAGGCATCAACCGGGGAATTTACAAATTTAACGATGTGGCTGACCGTTATGCGATTCAGCCCGTAGCTAAAACCTACAAGGCCGTAGCACCGACACCAGTGCGTACAGGCATCAGTAACTTCTTCAGCAATCTGGGCACGCTGACTACCATCGTCAATGATCTGTTGCAGTTGAAATTTTCACAGGCGTTTGCAGATGCAGGCCGTTTTGTCATCAACTCCACGTTTGGTATTGCTGGTTTTATCGACGTGGCCAGCATGGACAAGATTCCCAAGCATCAAGAAGACTTTGGTCAAACATTGGGTTACTGGGGTGTGGATTCCGGAGCTTATCTGGTGCTGCCGATTTTAGGCCCCAGCACCGTGCGCGATGCGAGTGGTTTGGCCATCGATACCGTCACCTCAGATCCTATTCAATATCTGCATAATATTGGCGAGATTCGTACTTATAACCAAGTGCGTGCTGCGCAAGTGTTAGATAAGCGTACGCAGTTACTGGATGCGACTGATCTGGTGGATAACGCCTCTATTGATCCTTACGCTTTTATGCGTGATGCTTACCTGCAGCGCCGGGCTAGCCTGATTCAAGATGGCTTGGTGCCTAAAGAGTTGTTGCAGGACGAGTTTGAGCCTGCGGATGACGATACACCAGAGCAGGCCGCCCCGGCTTCTACCAGCAGTGTTGCGCCCGAGACTACGCCTGCTGCAGATGCGGCGGTCACGCCTGCAGTAAACAACGAGGTGCTGCCAGCGACGACTGAGTTGCAACCTGCGGCGATTCAGGCTCATGACGTTGAGGTGGCTACGGTACCTAGCCCGGCCACTGCTGAAGCAGCGCCTGCTGTTGAGGCTGTTGAAACGCTTCCCGCTTTGCAAGAGCAGGCTGCTGACCAGACTGAACAAACGCCTGCCGGCGTTGAAGATCCTGCCTTGGTGGCGGGTATTAATGAAGCATTGCTGCAGCTGGTGCCTGAGCCTGCGGCTCAGTAAACGTCAGGGTAATGAAAAAAGGCTTTGCAGATGCAAAGCCTTTTTTATTGAGTGCGCAGCTTTTATTGGATGGTGGCTCGGCGCTTAGTCAGCGGAGGCAATCATCATGCGGTCTATCAGCAAGGAGCCCGTCAAGCGTGAGCTATGCGCAATCGCATCGTTACCAATGGCCACGATGCCTTTAAGCATTTCCTTCATATTGCTGGCGATGGTGACTTCTTCCACTGGGTGCACAATCTCCCCATTTTCTACCCAGTAACCGGCGGCGCCTCTGGAGTAATCCCCGGTCACCATGTTCATGCCATGTCCCAGTAACTCGGTGACCAGCAAGCCGGTGCCCATTTGCTGGCATAGTTGCGTCAGGGAATGGCCGGTAGAGCGCACAATGATATTGTGCGCGCCGCCTGCGTTGCCCGTAGACTGCATGCCCAGTTTGCGTGCGGAGTAGCTGCCTAGCATATAGCCCTGCAATACACCGTTTTCAACCAATGTGCGTGCCTTGCAGGCCACGCCCTCACTGTCAAACGCGCTACTGGCCGCGCCTTTGAGCACAAAGGGGTCTTCTTCAATGTGCAGAATTGGGCTGGCGATGACTTGCCCCAGGCTGTCCAGCAGGAACGAGGATTTGCGGTACAAATTGCCGCCGGAGATGGCACTGATCAAGGTGCTGATCAGACCGCTGGCCAAGGGGGCTTCAAATAGCACAGGATACTGACCCGTTTTGATCGGGCGGGCGCCCAACCGTTTGACGGTGCGGCTACCAGCGGTGTGCCCCACCAGTTCTGGACTGGCCAGGTCTTGCGCGTCGCGTGCACTGCTATACCAGTAATCACGTTGCATCAGGCCTTCGGTCTCGGCGATGACCGAGCAGCTGATGCTATGTCGTGAGCTGGGATAGCCGCCGCTAAAGCCATGACTATTGGCGTAAACAAACGCGCCGCTCTGGCTATAAATGCTGGCGCCTTCACTATTGCTGATACGCGGGTCTACTGCGAGCGCGGCTGCTTCACAGCGCTGTGCCAGCGCCAGTGCTTCGTCCACATCAATGTGCCAGGGGTGATGCAGGGATAAGTCAGGAAACTGTGTGGCCATCAACGCAGGATCAGCCAAACCGCAGAAGGGGTCTTGTGCGGTGTATTTGGCGATATTACAAGCGGCCTCAACCGTGTCTTTCAGCGCTTGTGCAGTCAGGTCTGAGGTGCTGGCATAGCCTTTGCGCTGACCGAAATAGACCGTCACCGAGCAGCCTTTGTCACGGTTATATTCGATGTTCTCGGTTTCACCCTGTCTGACGGACACATTCTGGCCCGTGCCAAAACTGACTTCGGTTTCGGCACTGCTGGCACCTGCTTTGCGGGTCAGTTGAATGATGTCTTGCGCAATTTGTTGGAGTTGGTCTATGTGCATGCTGTGCGTGCTGGTTTTTTGCTTGGCAATTAAAGCTGTTATCATACCCGATTTGGCAAAGATTGCTTTTACCATGACCTCTGAAACCTT